>JBEKCN010000842.1:0-2980 GCA_050014855.1 Streptosporangiaceae bacterium
GGCTACGCGCCCGCCCTCCAGAGGACAAGGACCATCGGCATGGGGGCGACCGCTGGTCCTTGCCATGTCCCTTAAGAAGCCTGGGGTTACCGGGTCGGCGGATACGCGGCTGGTGGATACTGTGGCGCCGGGTACGGCACGGGCTGGTACATGACCGGCTCCCGGCGGGGGAGCATGAAGGCCATCACCAGGGCGGCTATCCAGCCGACACCTGTGGGGAGCAGGTTGATGAAGATGAGCAATCCCAGGTCCTCGACCTTGCGGGCGATACCGATCAGCGTGGGGAGGACGTAAAGCAGCGCGAGACCGGTGATCAGCCCGACCCAGAACACGGGACTTTGAGCTAATGCGTTCATACCGTGCCTCCACGGCAAGTTTCTCACATCGGGCGGCCCGGCCGCCTGGCGTTCTGGACGGTAAGCGTTCGGGCGCGCGCCTGCCCGTTCTGCGGAGTGGCGGTGCCAGCAGCGCGGACGGCGTCAGTGACGCTGTACGGGAAGCTTTCCGCTGCCAGATGCGCCGCGTTCTTGTCGCCGGTTGCATGCGCGGTGGCGGTGTCGGCCGCTAGTTTCTCCTGGCCGGCTTGCTCCATGTGCCCGGCGCGCCCGCCGTCATGCCGGACGGGAGCCGCGGAAGCGCGGGCAAGGTCGAAGGCACGGTCACGTTCGGCGCCCGCGGCGATCCGCTCCTCGTTCTCGCCGCGGGCCAGCCGGGCGATCACGCCGGGGGACAGGGTGGTCGTCGCGCCCAGGACCGTGGCCAGCTCGTCCGGGCTCGGCTCAGACCCGCGTTCCTCGACAGCGCGGGCCTGGAGCCTGGAGACGATCTGCCGTCCGCGCTGCTCCTCCTGCGAGGCCGGGTCCGGTTCCAGGCCGGGCCGATGCAGCCTGTCGTCCGGCCCGGCGGCCTGCGCTGTGTTGTGCGGGGTGGCGGAGGCGGCCAGGTGCCGGTGATCTGCTGCGGGCCGCCGGGACGTGCATTCGGTGCGCGGGCGAACAACGGGATAGCCTCGCGCATCGCGTCGAACCGTCCGGCTCCCTCGGTGCGCAGCCGGTCATACCAGGCCATGGCGTAGGGATGGAGTGTGCGCAGCCGTTCTTCGGACCTGCTGGCGGCGGAGGCCGCCTCGGGGTCAGCGTCGGCGTAGGCCGCGGCAGCGCTCCAGGAACCGCCGGGACGCCCGGCGCGGCGGCGACGGGCAGGGGGCGGGTTGTCCCCGTCCTGCCGTGCTCCCGGCCGCTGGGCCGGGCACGCGGGGGAATGAGAGGAGCGATGAGGGGGGCGGTCATGGCCGCCTCGCCGTAGGGAGGGGCCGCGTGTTCGAGTGATGTCTGTTTTGCGGGAAATTTCCCGTGTTTGGGTGCCCGAGGGGGGACTTGAACACGGAAACCGGTGAGATATCCCTCCAATCTGGACGGTTCTCAAGAGCGGGATCTCGGCGGCCCTGAGCGCGCATAGCTGGATGATCTAGGAGACCCGTGGGATCGGCGGTCTCCTCGGGAAGAAGCGCCTGACGCTTCGTTGTCAGGCTACGGAGCTTGCTAAAATCTGGCCGGAGAGGTGATGGGACTCGCCTTTGGAATTGCGCGCTACCTGCTGATGGTCCCTAGTCGCCAGGCGATTAGGGAAAGGCTGCTAGTTGCCCATCACGAGAGTTCATGTACGCGTGTTCCGGCTAGGACCGGCTCCGGCCTCAGAGTCTTTCCACCGTTCCCTGGACACATTTCCTGGGGCCAATCAATTTCCGTTTGCGAGCTGATAGCACATGGGTCTGTCAGCGAGGGAGCAGCGGATCCTCTCGGAGATCGAGCACGACCTAGCGGCTGCTGAACCGCGCCTCAAGCGTGCCCTCGTCACGGCAAGATTGCCGATGCTGAACCGCAGATCGATTGTCACATCTAATGACATGGAACGCAGCCCACGTGCGTGGATCGCGGGGATGTGCGCCTCGCTGCTGTGCGGCATTGCGTTGCTGACGATCGGGCTGGAGGCGCATACCGTCATCCTGGCCGGGGCCGGTGCGCTGTTGGCTCAGTTCAGCCCAGTCGCCTTCGGCTACCTCCGCCGGAAAGCGCACAGGTCTTCACTGGGGAAGGCTGTCACCCGCGCGCCCGGCGGTACCCAGCTATCCTGATTTTGTTGCGGCGGAGGGGCTCGCCGTTAACCGCGACAGCGTCGCAGGGCGCGGTATCGTCGCCAACGGTCCCTTACCCGGTGGGTGGGAGGACAGGTGGGCTTGATCGAAGGCGACGATCTGCTGGCCGTTGCACTTAGTGATGTGGCCGCCCTGGGGACGGACCGTGACCGCGACCAGGTAACGGCTATCGGTGACCGGCTGAGGTCGGCGCGGCTGCGGGTGCTGGTGGCTGGTGAGGCCAAGCGGGGCAAGAGCACGCTGGTGAACGCCTTCCTCGGCCAGCCGGTGCTCCCGGTCGGGGTGACGCCGGTGACGGCGGTCGCGACCACCGTGCGATATGGGGACAGCGCGCTTGCCGAGGTGCGGTTCGCCGATGGGCATGAGGAGAGGCATCCGTACGCCGCGCTTGATGACCTGGTCACCGAGCGGGGGAATCCGGCGAACCGGCGCGGCATCGCCAGTGTCGCCGTCTATGTCGACGCTCCGGTCCTCGCGGACGGTGTGGAGCTGGTCGATACGCCCGGGACCGGTTCGGTGTTCGCCTGGGACACGGAGGCGGCTCATGACGCGCTCGAGACGATGGACGCGGCGGTGTTCGTGCTGACCGCCGATCCGCCGGTCTCGGCCGGTGAGCAGGACTTGCTGCGCAAGGTCGCGAAGCTTTCCGTGCGGACCTTTGTGGTGCTGAACAAGGCCGATTACCTGGATGAAGCCGGGCTGGCCGAGGCGGTCGGGTTCACGCAGCGGGTGCTCGCTGAGGTGCCGGGCCCCGCGGACTGGGCCGGCGCGTCCGGCGCGGTGTACCCGATGTCGGCTCGTGCCGCGCTCACACCGGCCGGCGAT
>JBEKCN010000843.1:0-2979 GCA_050014855.1 Streptosporangiaceae bacterium
CATGGACGGGGTGACGCTCGCCTCAATGCACGCCTCCAAGGGCCTCGAATGGGACGCGGTCTTCCTCCCCGGCCTGGCGGAGGGGGTCATGCCGATCGTCTACGCCCGGACCCCCGAGGCCATCGAAGAGGAACGGCGGCTGCTCTACGTGGCGATCACGCGGGCCAGGGAACGGCTCTACCTGTCCTGGCCCGCCGCCCGCGGGCCGGGCGCCCGGGCGGCAGGCCAGCCCTCCCGCTACCTGGCGGAGCTGATCCCCGGTTCCCGGCCGGCATCTGTGTTAGCCCGGGGGGCGACCCCCCGGAACCCCCCGAATGCGCTCCGCGCCCCGCGGTGGTACTTCGCCGACACACCGGCCGCTCACCGGGCGCAAGGCCCGGTTCGCTGGGCCGGTCACGAGCGCCTCGCCGTGACCCGCGGTGGTGCTCGCCGCTAGCACCGGCCACTCACCCGGACCTTGGGCCCGGGTTCGGGGCCGGTAACGATCGCCTCGCCGTAACCTGCGCAGTGCTCGCCGACAAGGCCGCCGCTCACCGGGCCTGAAGGCCCGGTTCGCTGGGGCCCTGCAACTGTCCAGTTTCGCGGGCCAATTTCGCGCCTGCGCTACGTCCCGCCTGGCCCGAGATCCGCCCCGCCACAGGTCCGGCCGGGGCGCACGGGGGTGCCCTCGGCTGATTGATTCTTCAGGTAAAAAACCAGGTCAAAAATGTGTTGCCGTGCTCGGGTCACGCTACGTAGGCTTCTGCCATGCGTCTGGGCCCGTTGCCTACACCCACGAAGGGAGGTGCCCAGTGAACATTGAACTCACCGTTCCGGCTGCCGCGCAGCCTATCCGTGACGGTATTTCACCGCTGAGCGCCGCCCAGATGGGCGTTGGCGGCGTCTGCCTGCCCGCTTCCTGGCGGGCTGCCGCGAGCAGCAAGCGTCCGCGTCTGGGTGGCCGTTCCGGCGCCGAGTTCGCGCTCGCCATGACGCTTACCGCGGTGACCAAGCCGGGGCACACGAATATCCGCAACCACACGTACATGACCCGCGTTAACGCCGATGGCGATGGCGGATCGGGTCCGCACTCCTTGAGAGAACAACCGGCCTAGCAGAGCCGGCCAACCTCCTCGAGGCCGCGGACCCCACACAGGGTCCGCGGCCTTAAGTATTTGGGCCTCGGTCCCTTCGGACGAGCGAGAGATCGCATGACGACGAGGGATCAGCAGACGAGAGGGGTTGGCTCCGATGCAGTGGCCCAATGCCACCGCCAGCGCCGCGGACGCGGAGGGGTTCGAGGCAGGTTCAGCCGGGTTCGGGGACGACTCGGTTCCAGCGTCCAGACCACCGGACGGGAGCGCGAGCGGGGTGGCCGGCTCCGGGGCGCCAGGGGGCGTCCATCTGCCCGGCAGCAGCAGCGTTCCGAACGGGCTGGCCGGGATGAATCTGCCCTGTACCGGCGATCCAGAGTTGTTTTTCGCTGAATCACCGCAGGACGTCGAGAGCGCCAAGGCGCTCTGCCGTGGCTGCCAGGCGCGACTGGCCTGCCTGTCGGGCGCGCTCGAGCGCAGGGAGCCGTGGGGAGTCTGGGGCGGAGAACTTCTCCTGCACGGGACGGTCGTGCCGCGCAAGAGGCCCCGGGGCCGTCCCCGCAAGACCGAGGTGGCCGCCTGATCCGCTTGCGCGGTGGCAGACCAGGACGGCCTGGACACACATCTCAAGGGTGGCGAGCAGCATGTATCTCATCGAGGAAATGGCAACCGAACGACATCGAAGTTATCTCGAGCAGGCGTCACGGACACGCCAGGCGCGGCGGGTCCGGGCTCTGGGCCGGGCGGCGCGCCGCGCGGAACGGGCCGAGCGGCGGATGCGCGACGCGCGCAGTGCCATCGCACGGCTGCGCACCGAGGTTGAATAAGCCGGGAATGACGTCCGCACCCGCAGGCCCCCGCCTCGCCGACACGGCGGGCGGGGGTCTGCGGGGGACCGGGCGGGGGCTCGCTCGTGATCAGGCCACCGGTAGCGGCCGGCGCCCGTCCGCGTCCCGCTCGTCGGTGTAGCCGGGTATCCACTTGAGCACCTCGGCCCGAAAGGCGCCTTCGCACTCCAGCTGGCACAGCACGCCGATGCCGGACGTGGACACCCGGTGAATGAGCACGTAACTCGGCGGCAGGTTGAACTTCCGGGAAATGTTCGACGCGTTCAGATCCGTGACCCGCGCGGCCTCGCCGCGCATCCATTCCCGGGTGAACCGGAAGCACTCGACCTTGGACGGCTCGGTCAGCGGGGCGAGAAACGCGCGCAGCGCATCCAGGTCGACCTGGATGCCCTCGTTGAGAAATCCGTGCGCGCGCAGCTCATGTTCGACCGCCCCGACGTCGGGCTCATCCTCGTGCATGATGCGCAGTAGCCGGCCGAAGAACCGTGGCAGGCCGCCCGGCAGCCGGTCGACCGCGCCGAAGTCGAGTACCCCGAGGCGCCCGTCGTCCAGCACCCGGAAGTTACCGGGGTGCGGGTCGGCGTGCAGCAGCCCGGCCCGCGCCGGGCCGGAGAACAGGAACCGGGTGAGCAGGATTCCCGACCGGTTCCGCTGCTCCGGGGTGCCGTCGCTGATGATTCGGGCCAGCGGCGTGCCGTCCATCCACTCCGAAACGAGCACGTGCTGCGTTCCGGTCACCACGTTCGGCACGTAGATGTCCGGGTCGCCCTTGTAGGCGTCGGCAAAGGCCTGCTGCGATTTCGCCTCCAGCTCGTAGTCCAGTTCCTCGATGACGCGGTCCCTGAGCTCTTCCAGCAGTGGCTTGACGTCCAGGCCGGGCATGAGGACGCCGAACAGGCGGCCGATCCGGGCCAGCTGGGTGAAGTCCTTGATGATCGCGTTGCCCGCACCCGGGTACTGGATCTTGACCGCGACCCGGCGCCCGTCGCGCCAGGTGGCCGCGTGCACCTGGCCGATCGACGCTGCCGCCACCGGACGATCGTCGAAGTCGGTGAAGT
>JBEKCN010000844.1:0-2977 GCA_050014855.1 Streptosporangiaceae bacterium
TTGGCGCGCCGCCCGCGGCCAGGTCCCACACGCGCACCATCCGGTCGCTGCCGCCGCTGACCGCGCGGGAGGCGTCGGGCGTGACCGCCACCGACCAGACCGGTCGCTCGGCCCCCGTGAGCGTGGCCAGCTCACCACCGGTGTCCAGGTCCCACAGCCGTACCGTCCCGTCCCCGCCGCCGGTCACCGCGCGGGCACCGTCCGGCGTAACCGCCGCCGACCACACCCAGCCGACATGGCCGGCGAAGATGGGCTGCCTGCGGGCCAGATCCCAGACCCGGACGGTCCCGTCGCCGCCGCCACTCACCGCCCTGGTGCCGTCCGGCGTGACCGCCACGGTGAACACCTGGCGAGGATGGCCGGTGAGGGCGGTTTCCTCGCGTCCGGTCCGCAGGTCCCACACCCGCACTGATGCATCCTCGCCGCCGCTGACCGCACGGGCACCGTCCGGCGTGACCGCCACCGACCACACCCAGCCGATATGGCCGGTGAGTACGGTCTCCTCCCGGCTGTCCTTCAGGTCCCACACCCGCACCGATCCATCCCCGCCGCCGCTGACCGCACGGGAGCCGTCCGGGGTGACCGCCACCGACCACACCGGGCGCTCGTGCCCGGCCAGGCTGGCCTGCTCCCGGCCGTCCTTCAGGTCCCACACCCGCACCGATCCGTCGTCGCTGCCGCTGACCGCGCGGGTCCCGTCGTGAGTGACCGCCACGCTGCGGACCCAATCGGTGTGGCCGGCCAGGGTGGCTTGCTCGCACCCTCCGCCCAGGTCCCACACCCGCACGACGCCATCCTCGCCACCGCTCACCGCCGTGGCCCCGTCGGGCGTGACCGCCACCCCGCGGACCGAGCCGTCGTGACCGGTCAAGGCCTGCTTGCGCGCGGTGGTGACCAGGCTGGGAGCCCGGGCGACCAGGGCCAGGGGAGGGCCGCCGTTACCGTGGCCTGGAACATCCTGGATCAGGCCGACGGCCCAGGCGGCGATGCCGGGATCCGGGTGGCTGAGCAGACGGCTGGCGAGCTGAGCCTGGAGCAGCCCCGGATCGGCCGACAGCGACCGCGCGGACAGGCGCAAGGTGCGCAGGATCTGGCGGCTGAGCGGATCCGCTGCGTAACCGTAGTCAGCGATCAGGTCATATGCGTGCCCATGGGTGAGGCGAGCCTGGATCCACCTCACGTCGGTCAGTACCGCACGCAGTTCGTCATCGAGCTGGGCGTCGTACAGGTGGCCAGCCAGCTGGCCCGCCAGATACGGGTCCGCGGCCGAGGCGGCCCATCCGGAGGGGTACCGGAGGCGGTAACCGTCCAGCAGCCGAGCGTGCGCGGCGGCGAGGCCGTTCCCGCCCATCTTCGCGACGAGAACGTCGTACTGCAGGTCGTGCGCCCGGTAGGAATCCGCACCGCAGGCGGTGAGCAGTGACCGCTCAGCAAGCTCGGCCAGCAGATCGTCGACCCCGGTATCGGGCAGCCCCGGCTGCCAGAGCGCCCAGGCCGCGTCGCGCGGGAAAGGGCCGCGCGCCGCAAAGACGGCCAGCTGCTCGTACCTTCGCTGGTCAGCCTGGGCCAGATCCGCTATGGCGGCTTCGATCGCACGGAACAGGATCTGGTCTTCCTGGGCGGCGGCCGGACCGTCGTGATCCTCGGCCCGGTCCGGTCCCTCGCCAGCTCCGGCCCGCGCGGGTGCCCGCCCGATCGCGTTCAGCGCGTCATGGAAGGGCCGCCCGTAGGAGGCCACGCCACCGGCAAGGGCCACGCCCATGGGCAGATCCCCCATCTGAGCGCACAGCGCGCCGGCCGTCCCCGGCAAGGCGGCCGGGTCCCGCCCGGTGCAGCGGCCGAGCAATTCCAGGGACTGCTCACGGGTGAACGCGCCGACCTGGATCTCCGTGGCCTTGACCGCCGCGGCCAGCTCGGGTACACGGGTGGTAAACAGCACCGTGCACGTGGGCGCCAGGTCAGCAAGGGCATCGATCGGGGCCTGCTCCCGCACGTTATCCACCACAATCAGCAGCCGCCTGCCCCGCAGGGCCGGCCCGAGATGCTCGCGGCCCTGCTCGACCGCGGCAAAGCCGGCCGCAGCGTCGGACAGCCCCAGATGGTGAGCCAGGGAGGCCAGCAGGGCCGCCGGGTCCTGGTGCCGGCCGGCTTCCAGCCAGGCGATGCCCTCCCGGAATGCCCGCCGCACCGAGCGATCAGCGCACGCCTGGGCGGCCAGCGTGGACTTGCCCGCGCCAGCGGCCCCCGTCACCGCCACCAGCCGCTCGCGGGCGCGCAACGTCCGCACCATGCTGACCAGGGCATCCGCCCGCCCCACGAGCCGCCCCGTTAGCCGGGGCGGCAGCCCCCGGGAACCCCGCACAGCCCGGGCCTCGTCCTGCCTGCGCATCCCCACCCCTATCGCCACCAACCATAATGTCCGGTCCAGGGGGCCAAGGGAAATAAGGGCTGATGAGTTGACAAACAACCGTTTCTGCGTGACTCAAAAGTGATCAAAGCGTAATACTCGGCCTTTTCGGCATGCAGACCGATATTCTACCGGGGTGCGGGGGCGCAGGCAGAGGTATGGCGCCGGAACGTGGCCGCGGCCGGCGCGGGAGGAGCACGCGGGCGACCGCCCGAATGCCCCCGGCCGGGCTCGCGCATTCCAACCACGGCCTGAGCAGCCGAATGCACCTGCGAGCCGCCCCGCAGAAGCGGGGCTTGAGCCAACGGCAGTCGCGGCCAACGCCCGGCGGTGGATCGGGGCACCTCGATACGAAGCGATAATTTCGGACAGAGTCACTTATTAACAGCTTTGCCCGAAAAGAAATTAAAAGTTAGCAGAAATCTAGAACATGGCCGGTTCGCGTAATCCGGGACCGCCACCCGAGCGTCTATCAATGGCTGGGTCCTTTGCGGGGGTTTCTCCGCACTGAGCCGCTGGCAAATGGTTACTGCCGGTCAATAGTTGCTGCTTGCAAAAATTTCGTAGCAG
>JBEKCN010000845.1:0-2976 GCA_050014855.1 Streptosporangiaceae bacterium
GGCCGTCTCGCCGGCCTGCACCTCGCTGAGCGTCCGGGTGGCGGTGGCGACCGTCTCGTCCCGGTCGGCCAGTTCGGCCGTGATCCGCACCGGCGCGATCGGTGCCCCGGCTGCGTCCAGCGTGTACTGGATGTCGACGCTGGGGCTGGCCGACAGCACGTTGACCGGCTGGGCGTACACGTCGGACAGGTAGGTGTCCGGCACCAGCCGCAGCCGGACGTCGCGGTAGATTCCGCCCGGCTGCAGGAAGTCGACGGAGCGCGGGTCATCCATGATGGCCTGCGGGGGGACCGGCATGCAGCGAGCGTCGACCAGCACCGCAACCACGTTGCCGCCAGGCTGCAGGAAGCTGGTCAGTTCGGCTGAAAACGGCAGGTAGCCACCCATGTGGCTGGCTGCGGTCTGGCCGTTGACGAGCACCGTCGCGTTGGCCATCACGCCGTCGAAGTCGAGCAGCACGCGGCCGCTCCGCAACGGCGTGCCGTCGAGCGTCTTGCGGTAGACCCAGACCCGTTCCCAGGCCGCTGGATCCCATTTCTGCCAGGACAGTTGGGTGACGCAGTGCGGCAGGGTCACCGAATCCAGGTGCTCGCTGTCAAAGCCGGGCTGCTCGGACCCAGGCGTGTACTCGCCGAACAGCCAGCCCGTGTTGAACGGGAAGGTACGCGAGGTGACCGGGTAGGTCCGTGCCGCCTGGTGCTCCCAGGCGGGGCCGTCGTCGGAGTCGCGGTCCGGCTGGGCCGCGTCGTCCGGGCCCAGGGTCAGCGGGATGGCCGCCGCTCCGGCCGCCCCGGCCAGCCCTCCGAGCAGCAGGGCGCGGCGTGACGGCCCACGCGACTTCGCGGTCCCTTTCCCCGTCGGCGATCCCATGCCGGACAACCCCGCTGCGCCCCTTCTACTGATCCGTGTCTACCGGCCCCTGCCTGAACGTTTGGCGGCGGTTTCTGAGCCGCTGCTGAGCTTGCGCTATAGAAGACGACAATGCGGTGCAATAAGTTGCTGGCCCTCCCCGTGTCGCATTCGTCCCGCCCGGGCCCCCGGCGCGTGACGCATTACCGGCAAAACGGTAGTTAACGCTACGACAGCAGAAAGAAACACATTGCAACTGTGTCATGACAAGCTCTGTTTAGTCACGGACTTACGTCCCTAGTAACCGCTGCCGGTGCCGCCCCTCCTCCCGGGCCGCTCCTCGCTGCTCCCCCGGTGCGGCCCGGACTGTCAGACCCTCTCGCTAGATTCGAACGCAGATACAGATGGACTAGACACACAGCCGAACCTGTGTTCGAATGGTAGTGCGATGCACCGGCCGCCCGACCCCCCTCGGGTGGCCGGGCCCCGTGCCAGGCGGGGTGACGGGAAGAGCCTCGCCTGGCACGGTCCCCGCACGGAAGAGAGGACGCGATGGTGAACGCAGTCACGTCAGCGCCGGGACGTACCCCGATGCGCACCCGGACGGACCGCGCCCCCGCGGACCGGACCCCGGCGGAGCGGACCCCGGCGGAGCTGACCCCGGCGGAGCTGACCCCAGCGGAGCGCGGCCCCGGGAGCGGCAGGCCGTCGCCGACTGGCCTGCCGCGGCACCGGATGGCGCCATCGGCCCTGGCGCTGCTCGACTCTGCACGGCGCGGGCTGGCCGACGCCGTTGATGAGACCTCGCCCGCCGGGCGCTACGTGGCGGCCCATCTGGCCGCGCTGCGCGCGGCTGCGGCGGTGGTGGCCGTACGCGGTGAGCCCTCCAGCGGGTCCCGCCGCCGTCGGCCGCGCAGCGTGTGGGATTTGCTGCCGCAGGTCGAGCCGGCGCTCGCGGAGTGGGCCGCGTTCTTTGCGGCCGGGGCGAGCAAGCGTGCCGCCGCCGAGGCGGGCCTGTCCCGCGCGGCTACCGCGCGGGAGGCCGACGACCTGCTGCGGGACGCGGAGATATTCCTTTCTGTCGTGGAGACCGCGCTCGGCGTGCCGAGCCAGTCCCCGCTGCCGCTCCGCACGGCGGGCTAGCGGGGGGCTAGCGGGTCTTCACGCGGCGGCCAAGTTGCCGTCCGTGGAAGGCCGGGCGGCCTGCCAGCCCTCTTGGGCTTGCGGCCTTCCGTGCGGCGGCTGGGCGGCCGCTCTGGGCCTTCGCCGGCCCAGGGTGGCCTGGCCTACGGTCAGGCCGCGCCGTTTGCGCTGCTGATGATTGCGATCACGGGTCCCGCATATCTGAGCCGGACCTTGCTAACCACTGCCAGGGCGGGTAACCGTTTCCGCCCTGGCCTCCGAACCAGGCAAGCAACCGTTCCTTCCCCTTCCCGGCGTGCGTGTGAACGCTGTCACGGGCACGGACCGGGGCAGGGCGTGAGCGGGGAGGCCTCAGCCGTCAGAGCGTGTCGATGGCCCCGCGGGCCTCAGAGTCCAGCACGCCCCAGCTGATCAGTTCCTCGGTCAGGTCAGCCGGGGACTTGTCATAGATCACGGCCAGCGAGCGGAGATCCTCCTGGCGGACCGACAGCACCCGGCCGTTGTAGTCGCCGCGCTGGCTCTGAATGGTGGCGATGTACCGGGCCAGCGGGCCTGACTTTTCCTTCGGCAGCTCGTTCATCCGCTCCAGGTCGATCACCAGCTTGGGTGTCGGCGCGAGCGGTGCCGGAGCCGAGTCACCGGGGAGCAGTTCCGATACCGGAACGCCGTAGAACTCGGCGAGCTCGGCCAGCTTCTGGACGGTTACGGACCGGTCGCCGCGCTCATAGGAGCCGACGACGACCGCCTTCCACCGGCCCCGGGACTTCTCTTCAACCCCGTGCAGGGACAGGCCCTGCTGCGTCCGGATCGCGCGGAGCCGCGCGCCCAAGGTCTTTGCGTATTCAGATGGCATGTTTTTGGCCCCCCGGCCAGTCGTAGCTTACGGTAACGGTTACGGACAGTGACGGTAAGCCGCGAGCACGACAAGGTCAAGCCGAATGGCAAAAACTGGTTGAACCCAGCCGGTAACCGGCCTGCCCTCCC
>JBEKCN010000846.1:0-2976 GCA_050014855.1 Streptosporangiaceae bacterium
GCCGGCACCGGCGTCCCAGACCTGAGGACATGATGATCATCGCCCGCCGCACCCTGATCGACCCATGCTTGCCGCGGCGCACGATCTGCTGCAGCCGCTGCCCCTTCTGATCACTCAGCCGCCTGGCCCGCACCCGTTCCGCCATCGCCTGCTCCCGCACTCGGCACCACCAGCAAGACCGAGTCTGGCCCCAGCATGCGGTCTCACCCAAGACGGTGAAGGTTCATGGACAGCGCACTACCTAGTGTTATGACGAGTGTCTTGCTTTAGTTTTTGTTGTGGGTGCGGGACAATGGCGTATGCCGAATCGCGTGCGCGTGCTGACGGTCCCCGACGGCGACCGGGCGGAGCTGGAGCGCCGGGCCCGGTCCAGGGGTGTCCCGGCGCGGGTGGTGGAGCGGGCGAGGATTGTGCTGCTGGCCGCGGATGGGCTGACCGGCCCGCAGATCGCCGAGCGGGCGGGCTGCACCGAGCCGACGGTCATCAAGTGGCGCCGCCAGTACGCCCAATCGGGGCTGGCTGGGCTGGAGGACGCGCCGCGGCCGGGCGGCCCGAAGACGGTGCTGACCGATGAGGTGGTGTGCCAGATCCTGGCCGCCACGGTGACCCCGCCGCCGGAATCGCTGCAGGCCCAGGGGGTGACGCACTGGTCGTCCCGGCGGCTGGCGGATTGGCTGCACCGGAGCAGGAAGATCAGCGTCAGCCACGACTCGGTCTCGGTGCTGTGGCGCAAATTCTGCCTTCAGCCGCACCGTACCGAGGGGTTCAAGTTCTCCACCGACCCGCAACTGGACGCGAAAGTCCGCGACGTCGTGGGCCTGTATCTGGCCCCGCCCGAGAACGCCGTCGTGCTCTGCGTGGATGAAAAAACGCAGATCCAGGCCTTGGACCGGACCCGCCCGGTCCTGCCGATGCGCCCGGGGATCCCCCAGCGGCAGACCCACGACTACATCCGCCACGGCACCACCACCTTGTTCGCCGCCCTCAACGCCGCCACCGGCACCGTGACCGACGCCTGCTACCCCCGCCACCGGCACCAGGAGTTCCTGAAGTTCCTGCAGAAGACCGCGGCTGCCTATCCCGGCACCGAACTGCACGTGGTCTGCGATAACTACGCCACGCACAAGCACGCCGAGGTGCGCAAATGGCTGGGCCGCCCGGACAACCAGCGGATCACCCTGCACTTCGTGCCCACCAGCTGCTCCTGGCTGAACCTCGTGGAGTGCTTCTTCTCCGTGATCACCCGGCAGGCGATCCGCCGCGGCACCTTCACCTCTGTCAAGGAGCTCACCGCCGCCATCGGCGCCTTCATCGACTCATGGAACGACCACCCCAGGCCTTTCGCCTGGACCAAGGACGCCGACGAGATCCTCGCCAGCATCAAACGTGCGAAGACTAAAGCGAACGCCCTTACAGACCACTAGCTCCTGTCTGTTTACTCGTCGCAGGCTTGTCGGATCGACGCCGGCCAGAGGGCAGCGGCGCATAACCGGAGGCTGTCCTGCTTCACACTGAAAGTTTGTTTACGGCGTCCTGCGGCACATGGAAGAGCTCTCCCTCCTGCCATTATATTGCTGGGACCTTCCGCTTTTCAGGAGGCCTTGCAGGTCCATGCGGGTCCATTACAGGCCGTCTGAGCGGGCTATACGACGCGTTGGCTCGCCTCGGCGTCCACGTTCAGTGTCACGCTTCCACAGCCATTGCTAGCACGCCGTTAGCAAGATCGGCAGTCCCCACGATGCGCAGGTCCGTGTCGGTTGCCGGGGCCGATCCGACCTCTTCCGTATCAGGGAATCTCCATAGACGCTTGTGCTCTCGAATTATGACTATGGGCTGCTAAGACTGATCCCGTCCACGTCCGCCGGTGTCTATCGCTGTCAGCGGTGATCGTTACGCAGTTGGTTGCTCATTACCGCCGCCTAAGCCGTCCGTCGAAAGAGTGTCAACCCGCCCTTGACAGCGTGGAGGTTACCCTCCGTCGTCCATGCTCAGCCGCCTGCTGCGCCGCGCTCAAGGCTGCTGGCAGCTCCCGGAGAACCGCAGCTAGCTCGCTCGGGTAGGCCGCTGTGTCGGGGGAGGCAGGCTGTATGACCGTCTGCGTCTCGCTATCGATCTGCACAACCATGATCGGCTCCCTTGGCTGGCCATCTTGCCCGGTGATCCGACTGACCACGCCGAGGATGCCAAGCTCCACGATTCCTGCCAGGACCAGGCCCGTCCCGAATCCCAGTAGCGCAGCCTGCCACCATCCGGTCACGGTACGAGAGCCGATGATCATTCCCAAAGCCACTTCCGTTCAATCCGAGGAATGCAGCGCCCTGGATGGCCGGGCTGCAGTAGACGCGCCACACATATCCCACGAGTGTGCGGGCCAGATCGCCAAGCGCGTTGGTGAGGAGACTTGCCAGAATATCTATGAGCGTGGCTGAAGATTAGGCTTGGACAATGCGCGGCGTTCCGGCCCGTTGACCGCGACCTTTCCCCGGCGACTGGCGCATCTGACGTGAGGCTGACGGCCCGACTTCTGCTGGCGGACGTCACAGCAATGGGGACGGAACGCCGCGCATAGTCCGAGTCGGGCCCCTCCAGGGTCAACGGTGCTTCGCATCCCGATAGGATGTATGTCGCCCCGCGAGCGCTTAGGACTCCACCACCGCCGATCCCGGAGAAATCGATATGACCAGTCAAAAAGACAGGAGCCCGATGGTGGATATTCAGATCCGGCCGTACCGCACCGGCGACGCGGAGCGAATCACCGATATCATCCAGCGCTGCCTCGTCGCCGTGAATTATCGTGATTATCCACCGCAGATCATCGGCAAGTTGCGTGCATACTACAGCGTTGACAGGTTCACCGAGATATCCAACAGCCGACGGATCTACGTCGCCGAGACCGACAGGGTCCTTGGCACTGTCTCACGCGAGGGTAACAAGGTCTACACGATGTTCGTCGACCCCAATTACTTCGGTAACGGG
>JBEKCN010000847.1:0-2975 GCA_050014855.1 Streptosporangiaceae bacterium
GGCGAACCGCGTGACGCGTACGCGACCTACGCGCTGGACGCCGAGCTCATGCTGATCCGCCGGGACAGCGGACCATCCTGGGTCGCGCCGCGCGGGCTGACCTTCCGCGGCTGGCTGCGCGGCGAACTGGGCAGTGAACGGCCGCCCACGATCGACGATCTCACCTATCACATGTCCACGCTGTTCCCGCCGGTGCGCCCGCGCGGGCATCTGGAGCTGCGGATGATCGACGCGCAGTGCGGGGACGGCTGGATCGTCCCGGCCGCGGTGGCCTGGGCGCTGCTGGAGGATCCGCGCGCCGCCGATACCGCCATGGCCGCCGCCCAGCCCCTGTGGGCGCACCCGGGAGACGGCGGAGCGGGTACCACCCCGCAGTCCGGCTCGTTCGGCCAATTCGGCCAATTCGGCCAGGAAAGAGCCAGGAATGACGGCCGGCCCGGCGCCGCCCGCACCGGGGCGGGCAACAGCGGTCACAACGGTTACCGCGCGGGTAACCCGGCGCCAAGCGGGAACCCATGGCTGCGGGCAGCACGGGACGGCCCGGCCGATCCCGTCCTCGCCCGGGCCAGCCAGCAGTGCTTCGAGGCGGCCGACGCGGCGCTCGGCCGCGCCGGGACGTCCGCGGAGATCCGTCGCCGGGTCGCCGAGTTCGCCGAACGATACGTGCTCAGAAGCCGATGCCCAGCCGACGACCAACTCGAGGGGATGCAGTGACCGACCGCGATACGTCAGCCGAAGGAACCGATACCCTGGGCACGGAGACCGACACTCTACGCACGGAGATCGCCACTGCCCTCATCGCGGCCCGGGACCGGACTTCCGCGCTCACCGACTGCGTAGACGAGCCCGACCTGATCCGGCAGCACTCGCCGCTGATGTCGCCGCTGGTGTGGGACCTCGCGCACATCGCCAATCAGGAAGAGATGTGGCTGCTGCGGGCGGTCGGCGGCCAGGACCCGATCCACCCGGAGATCGACCCGCTCTACGATGCCTTCGAGCACCCGCGCTCGGAGCGGCCGTCACTGCCGCTACTCCCGCCGGGCGAGGCGCGCACATATGCGGCCGACGTCCGCGGCCGGGTGCTCGACGTGCTGGCCGTGGCGCGGTTCACCGGCACGCCGCTGGCCACCGGCGGCTTCGCGTTCGGCATGGTCGTGCAGCACGAGCAGCAGCACGACGAGACCATGCTGATCACCCATCAGCTACGCCGGGGGGCGCCCGTCCTCACCGCGGCCCCGCCCGCGGCTCCGCCGGCCGACGCGATCAACCTGCCCGCCGAAGTCGCCGTGGCCGGCGGCCCGTTCACGATGGGCACCAGCAGCGAGCCCTGGGCGCTCGACAACGAGCGGCCGGCGCACCAGGTGCATGTGCCGCCGTTCTTCATCGACACCACGCCGGTCAGCAACGCCGCGCACCAGGCGTTCATCGCCGACGGCGGCTACGACGACCCGCGGTGGTGGACGCCGGCCGGCTGGGACCACCGGCAGCGGACCGGGCTGGCCGCCCCGATGGCCTGGCGGCGGGAGGGCGGCGAATGGGTCCGCACCGCCTTCGGCGTCACCGCGCCGGCAGCGCCCGCCGAACCGGTGCTGCACGTCTGCTGGTACGAGGCGGACGCCTACGCCCGCTGGGCGGGGCGGCGGCTGCCCACCGAGGCCGAGTGGGAGAAGGCGGCGCGGTTTGACCCGGCCAGCGGGCGCTCGCGCCGGTTCCCGTGGGGTGACGACGCGCCCACGGCCGAGCGGGCCAACCTGGGCCAGCGGCACCTGCGGCCCGCCCCGGCCGGCTCCTACCCGGACGGCTCGGCTCCGTGCGGCGCCCGCCAGCTGATCGGCGACGTCTGGGAGTGGACCTCCAGCGACTTCCTGCCCTATCCCGGGTTCCGGGCCTGGCCCTACCGCGAGTACTCCGAAGTGTTCTTCGGCCCCGAGTACAAGGTGCTGCGGGGCGGGTCGTTCGCGGTCAGCCCGGTCGCCTGCCGCGGTACGTTCCGGAACTGGGACTACCCGGTCCGCCGCCAGATCTTCGCTGGTTTCCGCACCGCCCGCTCGGCGGCCCCGGAGACCGCCTGATGTGCCGGCACCTGGCCTACCTGGGGCCGTCCGTCACGCTGCGGAAGGCGATCATCGACCCGCCCTACGGGCTGTACCGGCAGGCGTGGGCGCCACGGATGATGCGAAACAGCGGAACGATGAACGTGGACGGGTTCGGCGTCGGCTGGTACGCCGACGGGGATCCGGTCCCGGCCCGCTACCGGCAGGCGGGGCCGATCTGGGCCGACCCCTCGTTCGCGGACCTCACCCGGGTGACGCGCAGCGGGGCGCTGCTGGCCGCTGTCCGTGACGCGAGCGCGGGCACCGAGCCGGGCGCGTCGGCCTGCTCGCCGTACGGCGCGGACCACTGGCTGTTCAGCCACAACGGCGCGCTGGTGGGATGGCCCGGCACCGCGGGCGGGCTGGCGGCCACGCTCACCCCGCCGGAGCTGCTCGACCTGGACGCGCGGGTCGATTCGGCGCTGCTGTGGGCGCTCACGCTGAAACAGCTCCGTCGGGGCGCCGCGCCGGACGAGGCGCTGGCCGCGGTGATGGGCCTGCTCGACGACGAGCGGGTGACGGGCCGGTTCAACTTCCTGCTGACCGACGGCCAGATCATCGCCGCGACGGCGGCCGGCCACACACTCTGGTACCGGCGGAGCGACAGCGACCGCAGCGGGGACAGCGGGAGCAGCGGGAGCAGCGGGAGCAGCGGGGACAGCGGGAGCAGCGGGAGCAGCGGGGACAGCGTGCTGGTGGCGTCCGAGCCGGCCGATGAGAATCCCGGCTGGGTCGAGGTGCCGGATCGCTCACTGCTGACCGCCAGCCCGGCCGGGGTCCGCGTCCAGTCGCTGCCCACTCCGCCCGAGGTCGACGCCGACGACGCCGAGCGAGTCCAGCACGGCAGTTTCCCCGAAGGCATGGCGGCCACCGGCAGTCCCA
>JBEKCN010000848.1:0-2967 GCA_050014855.1 Streptosporangiaceae bacterium
TGGGCCAGACGGGGGCTTTCGAGCGCAATTGTTTGATAAAGGTCCTGTGGGTATCGGTCAGCCGGACGTAACACGTAGCGGGAGGTTACGGTGTTTACTCGATTTACCTGGGCCCAATGGGGGGCCATCGCCATAACAGCGGGCGCGCTCGCGCTCGCCGGCTGCTCGTCATCGTCCAGCACGCCAGCGGCCAAGGCATCCGGAAGTCCCTCGGCGTCGCCGTCCGCCGCGTCGCTTACCGCCACGCAGGCCATCACCCTCGCGGGGCAGAACGCCGGCAAGGTGACCTCGTTCGCGGCGACGGTCAACGTGCATACCACCGGGGAGGCCACCACCACCACCATCTCCGGCACCCTGCAGGAGCGGACCGAGCCGAGCCCGCTGGTCGTGGCCAACTTCGGCAGCGTCACCGCGCAGGGGCAGGCGCTGCCAGGCGGCATCGAGGAGATCATCAACAGCAACGCCATCTACCTGAAGCTGGCCCAGGTCGCCAAGGAGACCGGCAAGCCGTGGGTCGAGATCCCAGCCTCGGAACTGTCCGAAATATCGGGGGGGAACCTCGGCCAGCTGCTGCAGAATGACAACAGCGACCCGCTGGTCCAGACGCAGATGGTGGCCAGCTCGACGAATGTGAAGCAGGCCGGCACCACCACCCTGAACGGCGTTCCGGTCACCGAGTACACCGGGACCTACCCGATCTCCGCGGGCCTGGCCAAGCTGCCGGCCAGCGAGCGCACCAGGGTGTCCCAGCAGTTGCAGGCGCTCGGCGTGACGACGGAGCACTTCACGATCTGGCTCGACAGCAAACAGCATGTCCGTAAGGTCGTCACCTCGGCTCAGGGCAGCAAGGTGCAGGAGACGTCCACCATCCAGGTGACGTCCATCAACGGCCCGGTCAGCGCGGCGATCCCGCCCGCCTCGCAGACCGCGACCGTGCCAGCCAGCGAACTGGGCGGCAGCGGCGCCAACGGCAGTCCCGCCGCCAGCTGACCTCGCAGCGCCGAGTATCCCCGAGGGGCGGTCCCGCGACACCGGGCCCGCCCCTCAGTCGTCGTCATGGCTGCGATCGCGGGAGCCAGCCCCAGTGATGGCGCCATCACACCGGCAAGAGCCAAGGCGCCATCGCGGGGGCATGCCACGCTGAGCTGCGCCACACTCGACCGGCCCAGCGAGTCCGGGGCCGCAGGCCCCGGCGAGTGGCCGGTGCTACGGCGAGAACCTCAGCGGGGCGTCGCGGGGGGTTCCGGGGGGTCGCCCCCCCGGGCCAGCACAGCTAGCACCGCAGCCAGGGCGCGGAAGGCGCGGCCGCGGTGGCTGATGGCGTCCTTGGCTTCGGGGGTCATCTCGGCGGTGGTCTGCGCGTACCCATCCGGCAGGAAGATCGGGTCGTAGCCGAACCCGCCGGTGCCGCGGGGCTTGTCCACCAGCTTCCCCTCCAGGCGGCCCTCGACGACCTGCTCCCGGCCGTCGGGGAGGCCCAGCGCGGCCGCGCAGAAGAACTGAGCCCGCCGGTGCGGGTCAGCGATATCTGACAGCTGGGCCAGCACGAGAGCCAGGTTGGCGGCGTCGTCGCCGTGCCGGCCGGACCAGCGCGCCGAGAATATCCCCGGCATGCCGCCCAGAACGTCGACGCACAGGCCGGAGTCGTCGGCGATCGACGGCAGTCCGGTAAAGGCGGCGATGGCCCGGGCCTTGAGCAGCGCGTTCTCGGCGAACGTGAGCCCGGTCTCGGCTACGTCGGGTGCTCCGGGGAACTCATCCAGCCCGCTCAGGCTGGCCCGGACCCCGGCCGTGGTGAGAATACGGCGCAACTCGATGATCTTGTGGGCGTTGTGGGTGGCGAGCACGAGCCGGAGGGGGCCCGTCGTATCCGGGTGCGAGCGGCTAGATGGACGCGGAGAGGGCATCAAGCTGCAGCCTGGTGAGCTCACCGCAGCCGGCGACGGCGAGATCGAGCAGCCGGCCGAGCATGTCCCGGCTGAACGGCTCGCGTTCGGCGGTGCCCTGCACCTCGACGAAGTCGCCCTCGCCGGTGCAGACGACATTCATGTCGGTCTCGGCCGCGGAGTCCTCTTCGTAGCACAAGTCGAGGCGCGGCTGGCCGTCGACGATGCCCACGCTGACCGCGGCGACCGAGGTAGTCAGCGGATCACCGTGGCAGCGGTGCCGGCCCTGCAGCCAGGCCACCGCGTCCGCGAGCGCCACGTAGCCGCCGGTGATCGCCGCGGTCCGGGTGCCGCCGTCCGCCTGCAGCACGTCACAGTCAATCACGATCGTATTCTCGCCCAGCGCCTTGTAGTCGATGCAGGCGCGCAGGGCGCGGCCGACCAGCCGGGAAATCTCGTGGGTGCGCCCGCCGACGCGGCCCCTGACCGACTCACGATCGTTGCGGGTGTTCGTGGCGCGCGGCAGCATCGCGTACTCGGCGGTCACCCAGCCGAGCCCGCTCCCCCGGCGCCACCGCGGCACGTCCTCCTGGACGCTCGCGGCGCACAGCACGCGGGTAGCGCCGAACTCCACGAGCACGGAGCCCTCGGCGTGGTCGAGCCAGCCCCGGGTCAGCTTCACCGGGCGCAGTTCGGTGTCGGAACGTCCGTCAGGTCGGGCCATGGCCGTCAGCTTAGCGGTGATCTACAGGGGCAACGGCCCGGCCGGCTCCAGGGCGAACTCCTGCCCGGACGCCGCGAGCGAGAGCTTGCCGTGGAAGGCCGAGCTGGCCTCCGCGAACGACCGCTGCTTGTTGTTCCAGGGCACCAGGTGGGTCAGCACGAGGTGGGCCACGCCCGCCAGGTCGGCGTACTCGCCGGCTTGGCGCGCGGTCAGGTGCAGGTTGCCCGGCAGGCCGGGCCGATCCAGGAACGAGGCCTCGCACAGCAGCAGGTCGGCGCGGCGGGCGAGCGTGATGAGCCCGTCGCAGGGCCCAGTGTCGGCCGAGTAGGCCAGTACCCGGCCGCCGTGCTCGATCCG
>JBEKCN010000849.1:0-2962 GCA_050014855.1 Streptosporangiaceae bacterium
CAGCCCGACCGGCCCATGTCGGCGATCGGCGGGTGAGCGGCGGCCCGGGCGGATCGCCCGGTAGCGCGCGGCAGCGGGAAAACAGGCATACCACCGGCCCGTTCGGCATGATCATCCTGGCGGGCGGCCGGGCCACCCGGCTCGGCGGGGCGGACAAACCAGGGCTGACGGTCGGCGGCCGCAGCCTGCTGGACGCGGTGCTCGCCGCCGGGACCGAGGCCGGCGCGCGGCAGGCCGTTATCGTCGGGCCCAGCCGGCCCGGCGCCGGCCGGCTACCGGGCGGCCCGCCGGTCCGGTTCGTGCGGGAGGAGCCCCCCGGGGCGGGGCCGGTGCCCGCGCTCCGCCGCGGCCTCGACGAACTGGACCACCCCGCGGACCCGGGCGATCCGGCGGCTGCGCCGTGGCTGGCGGTCCTCGCCGCCGACCTGCCGTTTCTGCGGGCGGCGCACCTGCGGGCCCTGGTGGCCGCCGCGGCCGGCCACGACGGGGCCGGTCACGATGGGGCCGTGCTCACCGACGACGAGGGCCGGGCACAGTGGCTGGCCGGCTGCTGGCGGACCGAGGCCCTGCGGCACGCGGCCGGCGGTTATTCCGGCGCGTCACTGCACGGGCTGCTGGCCCCGCTGCGGCCGGCCAGCGTGCGGATCACGCCCGGCCCGGGGGAGCCGCCGCCCTGGCTGGACTGCGACACCGAAGCCGACCTGCGCCGCGCCCGGGACTGGCATGCGCGCGCCGGTCAGGCTGTGCCGCCGCCGGGCACGACCACGTTACGCAGCGGCTCACCGGCGGCGAACCGGTGCACCTGCTCGGCCACGAACCGGGCGGCGAGGGGATAGAAGGCGGCCGCCCCGCCCGCCACATGCGGCGTGATGATCACACCGGGGCAGCCCCACAGCGGATGATCGGGCGGCAGCGGCTCGGGGTCGGTCACGTCCAGCGCGGCCCGGAGCCGGCCCGACGAGGCCTCGGCGGTCATGGCCTCGGAATCCAGCACCGGGCCGCGCCCCACGTTCACGACCAGGGCGCCGTCGGGCAGCAGGGCCAGCCGGCGGCCATCGAGCAGCCCGCGGGTCTCGTCGGTCAGCGGCGTGACCAGGACGACGATGTCGGCCCAGGGCAGCAGCAGGTCCAGGTCGGCCACGGCGTACACGTCCTCGGCGGGCCGCGGCTGGCGCGCCACCTTGATCACCTCGGCCTCGCTGGCGCGCAGCCGCTTGTCCAGCGCGGCGCCGATCGAGCCGTACCCGGCGATCAGCACGCGGCTGCCGGCCAGCGACCGGGTGTGCGTGTGCTCCCAGCGGCGCGCGTCCTGGGCCCGCACCCACCGGGGCAGTTCCCGCTGCGCGGCCAGGATCAGCGCCAGGGCGTGCTCGGCGGTGCTGGCGTCGTGCAGGCCCCGAGCGTTGCACAGCGTCGCGCCCGCCGGGAGCTTTCCCAGCAGGTGCTCGTACCCGGCGGTGAGCGCCTGCACGGCCCGGGCGCCCTTGATCCGGCCCAGCGGCTCGGTCCCGAACGGCCGGTCGTAGGGCACGGTGAAAAAGAGCACGTCCGCGAGGTCGTCGGGCCCGGGCTCGTCGCCGCCGAACACCTCGACGCGCAGGCCAGCGTCGGCCAGGGCCTGCTCATCGAGCTCGTTCCGGATCTCTTTCCATGGCACCAGTACCCGGCCGTCCACCGTGCCGCCGCCCCTTCGTGGTCGCCGCCTTCGTCGTACCGACATCCTGTCAGGCGGCCGGTGGCCCGGCCACGGGGAATCAGGAAGACGGCCGCCGGGCAAATAATGAGGAGAAGGACGGGCGGTGTCCCGGATACGCTCCTGGAGCCGGCCGCTGAGCAGATCCGGCCACGGTGCGGCTGGACCGGGAAGGAGCCCGATGACGGCGGCCACTGAATGTGTTCCGGTCTCGTCCGAGGCCGAGCTGCGTGACCTGCTGGGGGAGCCCGCGGCCCGGTCCGTGACCAAGGAGCGCCCCCGGCTGCACCAGCGGGACCGGGAGTGGCTGGCCGCGTCGCCGTTCTGCCTGATCGCCACCGCGGACGCCGATGGGCGCTGCGACGTGTCACCGAAGGGGGACCCGCCCGGGTTCACCTACATCATCGACGACCGGACGATCGCCGTCCCCGACCGGCCCGGTAACCGCCGCGCCGACGGATTCCGCAACGTCCTGGCCAACCCGTACGCGGGCACGATCTACCTGGTACCCGGGCGCGCCGACACGCTGCGCATCAACGGGCGGGCCCGGCTGCTGCGCGACGCGCCGTTCTTCGACGAGATGATCGTGAAGGGGAACCGGCCCCGGCTGGCCCTGGTCATCGACATCGAGACCATCTTCTTCCACTGTGCCAAGGCGTTCATGCGGTCGAAGCTGTGGCGGCCGGAGACGTGGCACCCGGACGTGCTGCCGCCGCACGCCACGATCGTAAAGGATGTACAGGACACGCCGGAAACTCTGGAGGAGCTCCAGCGCCATTACGGGCCTTCCTACGAGAACCTGCTGTACTGACGGTGCTGCGCCGCCGCAACGCATGATCATCCGCTCCGCTGAACCCGAGCATTTCCCATAACGGGAGAAATGGCTCACGCTATGCTTCCCGGGTCCCGGGAGCACGGGACATCCCAGAGCGTATTCAGCGGGGGCGTCAATGACCGATCAGTACGGCGAATCTGGTCAGGATGATCAGCGCCGTTACGGCCAGGGCGGCCAGCCCGGCTACGACCAGGGCGGGCCCGGCCTGGCCGGTGGTTACGGCCAGGCCGGTGGTTACGGCCAGGGCGGCGGGTACGGCCAGCCCGGCCAGCAGGGCAACGGCCAGCCCGGCCAGCAGGGTGGCCAGCCGGGTTACGGCCAGGGCGGATACGGGCAACAGGGCTATGGCCAGCCCGGCCAGCAGGGTGGCCAGCCGGGCTACGGCCAGGGCGGGTACGGGCATCCCGCCGCGCCCTACGGACAGGCCCCCTACG
>JBEKCN010000850.1:0-2959 GCA_050014855.1 Streptosporangiaceae bacterium
CGTCGTGCCCGAGGACCGGGCAGACCCCCGGTCGCGCCTGATCGCGCTGCCGGTGACCCGGATCCTGGCTCGCTCAGCCCACCCGCTGGCGCCAATCTTCCACCTCAACGGCGGCCCGGGCATAACCAACATGACGTTTCCCCAAGCGAACCGCCTGGCCGCCCAGCACGATGTCGTCATGGTCGGCTACCGCGGCGTCGACGGCTCTTCGGTGCTGAACTGTCCCGAGGTGAACGCGGCGCTGGAGAACTCCGCCGACTTCCTCGGCAAAGCGTCGCTGAGCGCGTACTCCCAGGCCTTCGCCTCGTGCGCGCAGCGGCTTGAGCGATCCGGCGTAGACCTCGCCGGCTACACGCTGGAGGAGCAGGCCGACGACATCGAGGCCGCTCGCGTCGCGCTCGGCTACCAGCGCATCGACCTGCTCAGCGAGAGCGCCGGGACCCGTCTCGGGATGATCTACCAGTGGCGGTACCCGAACAGTGTCGACCGCTCGGTGATGGTCGGGGTCAACCCGCCCGGAAACTACATTTACAGCGGAGCCGAGATCGATCAGGGGATCGAGCGTTACTCGGCGCTGTGCGCGAAGCAGCCTGCCTGCCGCGCCCGCACCGGCAACCTCGCCGCGAGCATGCAGCACACGGCGGCACACATGCCGAGCAGTTGGTTATCCCTGCCGATCAAGCCGGGCAACGCCCTGGTCGGGACGTTCCTCGGGCTCACGGAGGCGAACTCGGACAGCGGTTCGATACTGTCCGGGCCGATGACCCTCGACTCGTGGATCTCCGCCGCGCATGGCGATCCGAGCGGCCTGTGGCTGCTGTCGTGGCTGTCCGGTGTCGTCCTCCCCCAGTCGTTCACCTGGGGCGAGTTAGCGAGCATCGGGATGGCCGACGCGCAGCCCGTCGATTTCTACTTCGGCTCCGGAGCGGACCGGGGCTCGATCATCGGCAATCCCCTCGGGGAGTTCTTGTGGGGGGCAGGAGGCCTCGTGCACGCCTGGCCGGCCAACCCGGGTGAGAACCAGTACACCAGCGTGCAGAACTCGAACGTCCCGACGCTGCTCATCGGCGGGACGCTCGACTTCGAAACGCCGGCCCAGAACGCCACGAAGGAGCTGCTGCCGCACCTGCCCAACGGGCATCAGGTCATCCTGTCCGGGCTCGGGCACGCGGAAGACTTCTGGTCCTACGAGCCGAGCGCCAGCACGCAGCTGCTGACCACGTTCTACGCCACCGGCCAGGTCGACACGTCCCGCTACACCCCGAACAAGGTCAGCTTCACCACATCGTCCAGGCAGACAGCGGTAGCCAAGGACATCCTTGGGGTAGTGATCGGCGTCGTCGTCCTGGCTGCCCTGTTGCTGCTCTGGGTAGCGCTCCGGGTACGCAAGCACGGTTCCGCAGGGCGCAAGACCAGCGTCCTGGCCCGCACCATCGTCCCGGTCGTGCTCGGGCTCGGCGGCTTCTTCGGAGCAGCCCTGGTCGTCCTGACGCTGTGGCCCGCGCTGGCCCTGGCCAGTGAACTGCTCAGGATTCTCGCCCCCAGCGGGCTGATCGCGCTGGGCCTCTACCTGGCCTGGACTCACCGCGACTGGGACCGTGCCACCAAGTCACTCGGTCTCCTGGCCGCAATCGCCGGCGCCCTGCTCGGAGGGTGGCTCGGGTTCACCGCGACATCCGGGCTGTTCGCGCTCGTCACCACCACGATCGGAGCTGCCGCAGCAGGCAACCTCGCCCTGATCGCCGTTAGCCTCTTCCGCGAACGGTCCGCGCGCGCGGCCATGGCAACGACCCCGCCGCAACCTACGCCGTAGCGCCCGCTCCGGGCAGCCTCGCACCTCACGCGGCGCACCATGGCGACGCCCACCACGGCTCCGCAGAAGGCCCGTGACGCTGACGGTCATGATCCTCAGGGCCGGGCTGCGATTACCGGGCCACCGGGATCGTCCTGACTGCCCGCGAAGGCCTTAAGCAGACCCCGGCCCCTTGCGAGAGGCCGGGGTCAGCCTCCTGTCTGACCGGCCCGGCTGCGCGTGCCCCGGCGCTGGACCGGTGGCTGTTTCCCAGCCCGCTGCCGCGCGCCAGTCCCGTGGGCACGTCACGCCGGCCTGCGCGGGCCGGGTGTTCAAGGCCAGGGTCGCCCAGATCGGCACCATCGCTCAGGCTGACTGGAGGCAGTACCTGAGGTAGACAGCACCGCTGGCGAACCGCTGCGTATCCAGTAGCTTCAGATCTGAGCGGACGCCGTCGGGAGCGCTCGCTTGCCACCTCCGACGACAACAGGAACCAGGAATAGCCGCACCTCGTCGGCCAGCCCGGCCTTGATGGCCTGTCCGGCCAGGTCCGCGCCCCTACCCTCATGTCATGCTCGGCGGCCGACTTCAGCTGCCGGACCAGGCCGGGCTCGAAGGCCGGTTCGACCCGTGTCCTCGTGGTATCGGTAACGACATCGTGGACGAATACCAGGGAAGCCTTGCAGGCGCCGCACAGAAGTGGCTCGTAAAGCACGGGTACATTCCCCCGGGTCCCTGACCCGATCCGCGAGGCCTGGGACGACGGCTGCCTGTTCCCCGCTGGAGGCTGCCCGTTGACGGCCTGCGCCTGTGCAGGGGATGGCCCGCGTCCGGTCCGGGCAGGCTTGCCCCTGCTCGCAGGTTGAGAGATTACTGCCCCCATCGTTGCTGGGCAGCCTGGCGGGTGACGCCGAGGCCGACGGCGATCTCGGCCCAGGAGTAACCGGCTGCGCGGGGCCCGGTGATGGCATGGCTGATCGCTTCGTCCAGCTCGGTGGCTAGGTCGGTCATGTCGGCCAGGGCGTCAACGTCGCCGGTCCCAATCCTCCGGACGTAAGGCGCGCAGGACGCGTCGGATGAATGCGGCGCACTCCTGGTTCTCGACGGACCGCTGTCGCCGGTTTGGTGTCAAGCTGCCGTTGACAGTCGATTGGCTGGCCCGGGGGC
>JBEKCN010000851.1:0-2952 GCA_050014855.1 Streptosporangiaceae bacterium
CCCGGGCAGCAAGATCTTCAGCACCCGCCGCCGCTCAGTCCTCGTGGCCACGTTCCGATGCTAGTCCCGGGCCAGGGTGGCTCCAGTTAGGCTCAAGTTACGTCGGCATGTCGCCTGAAAACGGTATCTGAGCTGCGGAAACGCTGTATTTAGTCGCGAAACAGTAGCCAGAAGGATTTAGCAAGCCCTGGGCGTGATACCAGGTTGATCATCAACGGACGGTCCCAGCGCCGCGCCGGAGAGTGGCATGTAGCCAGAACACCAATCCGCCCTGTCCGTCGTTTGCCCAGGTCCGCGCCGGTATCCACGCCACCTGGACCACGTAGGGTGAAGGGCTGGCGCGGTGGCCGAGGCTCCGTTTCCAGCCCCTCCCCGTCGAACCGTGCATGCGGTTTTCCCGCACACGGCTCTCCGACGTTCTTCACCGTCGGCGTTCGGCCGGTGCCCGCCAGGACCGGAACGGCCTGGGAGCGATGACGGTTCCGCACAAGGTGATCAGCCCGAGGTTGTCCGGTGACCCGCAGGTCACCAGCCTCATGCCCCAGCGGAGGCTGCGTTTGTGGCGCTTACCCACAAAACCGGCCAGCCGTTCCAGGGCGTACTGGCTGATCGCATCGAACACGCGGGCGGAGTTCCCGTACCGGAAGTACCCGCCCCAACCGCGCAGGAACAAGTTGAGTTCCTCCACGATCCATTCGTCGGCCATCAGCAGCCGTTTGCGGTCCGTGATCTGCCGGATCCGGTCGCGGGCATGCTGTGCCGCCTTGCGCGATGGCCAGCGGGCAAGGAAACAGACCCGGCTGGGCTTGACCGTGCCCCGGGCACGCACCCACCGGTGGTGGAAGCCAAGGAAATCAAATCCTCCGGCCTCCTTGTCCTCCGTCAGGTGCACAATCCGGGTCTTAGCCGCCTTCAGCTCCAGGCCCAGCCCGGCCAGCACCAGCCGCAGCCGCTCCAAGGCGGCCTCGGCCTGCTGCCGGGTATTGCACATCACCACCAGGTCATCGCAGTAGCGCACCAGCACCCCGTGCCGGCCCGCGTCCCACACCCGGTCCAGCCGGTGCAGGTAGATGTTGCAGAGCAACGGCGATGCCGGACCGCCTTGCGGGGCCCCGGTCACCTCCCGCCGCACCTGCCCGCCTTCCATCACCCCGGCGCGCAGCATCGCGCGCAGGAGCGTCAAGACGGCCTGGTCACTGACGCGTTCCTCGACCGCTCGCATCAACTTGTCCTGCGGAATCGCGGAAAAGCAGTTCGCGATGTCCGTTTCAACCACCCACCGCCGACCCTGCCAGGCCTCATCAACCAGGACCTGGAGGGCATCGTGCGCCGACCGCTTCGGGCGGAACCCGAAGCTGCACGGCAGGAAGTCCGCCTCGAAAACCGGCTCGAGCACGATCTTCACCGCGGCCTGCACGATCCGGTCACGGACCGCGGCGATCGCCAGCGGCCTGCGCTCGATACTGCCCGGCTTGGGGATCAGCACCTTGCGCGCAGGCAGCGGACGCCATGTTCCGGCTCGCAGTTCGCTGGCCAGCTCACCGAGCAGCCGGGTCACCCCGTACTCCTCGACGTCAGCCAGGGTGGTCTTGTCGATGCCCGGCGCGCCGTTGTTACGGCGCACCGCATACCACGCCCGCTGCAAGACGTCCTCGCGGTAGACCTTGTCTCGCAGCGCATGGAACCGTCGTTTCGGGTCAGCCTTGGCCGCCCGGTAAAGCACATGCTGCAAAGCGCGGACCCTGTCCCCTCGGACAGCCGCCAGGGTGGACCTAGCCGTATTCTCGGCACTCACCGATCCGGGCCTTTCAGCTCGCGCGTGAACGAAGCAGCGGTCCTTCCCTCCCCGCAGGTTGTGTTGTCCTGCGGCTCGATCAGTACTACGACCGCCTCCGACTCCCTCCCGGCGCCCCGCCCACTTCCCGGCTCCTCACCGGTTATAGGACGGCGCTGGTCCGCGGGCACCGCGGCCCGCTTCGGCCGGGGAGGGCCTCCCCAGTTCCCGCCGCCACCTTCTGAACGTTCCGCGCCCCGTACGCCGGACAGTCCCTCGCGGCTGCACTTCCAGGATCTACACCGCTTCCATGGCCTTCGCCGTGATTACCGCGGCTCGGCACTGTCTTGTCCCCTAACGACGCGGCAGGCTTCGCTTGATGCTACGGACCGCTCAGTTGCTCCCACCAACGTGGCTTTCGACGCTGGGCTCCGGCCCGGCCCGTTTCCAGACCAGACCGCCAGCCTGCTACCGGGCTCCCTGGCAACTACCCGGACCGGACTTACACCGGCAGGCGACGACGAGCTTCTGATCAGGTCATGATCGCTGGACAACCACCTCCTGATGCGCTGGGCGCGCGTAACTTCGGATTAAGTAGGCACCGGACAGGCTGGTACAGACGTTTCGTTGGTAGCAAGCCAGATCGGCCCCGTCAGGTTGGCTTGAATCAGGACAGATCCCTGTAGATATGCTCCGAGTAGGTTTGCCTCGGCGAAGTTTGCATCTGTGAGGCCGACTTGACTTAGAGCAACTCGATATAGATTGGCGTACACGAGGGATACTCCGTCTAGGCTAATTTGATGCAGATCCATTATAGGTTGCGGTCCTGTAAGTAGTCCAGCTCCCCAAAGATATCGTATAAAAGTACCCTTAAGAGCCTGATCCGCATTTTGCACGGCAATAGCTGTTCGCGCTATGGCAGTTGCGCGAACTGGGGCTCCAGGGGTGGATTTTAGCAAATTGTCCTGGAGCATCAGAGTCGACATATCATCGATGTACCCAGCCAGGACGGTCTGATCCTGCAGATTCAGCCCTTCTTCAGTCGTATTCTGCTGCTCATTAAACTGGTGTGTACTTATAAGCAAGCTAACTATTGAAATTACAATAGTAACTGCCCCTATTGCCTGTGTAAGTAGTCCGGTTTTAGCCCACCCAGTGGTCGTTGCTGCTGGCGGGCG
>JBEKCN010000852.1:0-2951 GCA_050014855.1 Streptosporangiaceae bacterium
ATCAGCGCCCAGCAGCGGCTCCACGGGCAAATCCGAGGTCAGCTCACGCAGGTCGCCCCAGGTCTTGGCGGCGTAGGCCGCCGTGGTCCGCTCGTCGAATTCGTCCAGGTTCAGGCGGCCGGCCGTGTATGCGTCCCGGAGCACCTCTACGGCACTTTCCCGGTCGTGGTCTGAAGCTCGCATCGTGCCGTCTGTCGTCATACTCAGGCCTTCCCGTGGCCTAGCCCTGATAACAGTTCAGCATACTCGCCGCTGCCGTCGCGGCAGATGCGCCTGTGCCGCATGGGGCGCACGTTGTGATCCCGCGCCGCCTGGTCGCCTTTCTGGCGTATGGCTAAGATCACGTGGCTAAGATCACGCCATGCCACCCGTTACGCGGTTCCGCGCGTCCGAGGGACATCTGCTCGTCTGCGGCGACGACAAGCTCGCTCACCAGGTCGCCCGGGAGCTCACCACCCGGTACCGCGAGCGTGTGACCGTGATCCTGCCGTCCAAGCGGCACGGTCACGGGCCGCAGATCGACCGGCTGCCCGGCGTGCGGGTGCTCGAGCGGGACGAGCTCACCAGCCAAGCGTTCACCGACGCCCAGATCACCTCGGCCCGGGCCCTGGCCCTGCTCCGCCAGGATGACGTGGGCAACTTTCACGCGGCGCTGCGGGCGCGGGAACTGAACCCCGACATCCGGCTGGTCCTCGCGGTGTTCAGTCCGGGCCTCGGGGAGCAGGTGCGGGCGTTCTTCCCGGACTGCGCGGTCCTGGTGGGCACGGCGATGTCCGCGCCCACCTTCACCGCCGCCGCTTTAGGAGAGCCGGCTCCCAGCCACGTCCGGGTGTCCGGGCGCACCCTGTACGTGGCCCGGCGCGAGGACGCCGATCCAGGCCAGGTGCTGTGCGGGCTGGCCGCCTCGAGCGGTTCCACCGCGCCACGGCTGCTGCCGCCGGACGAGCAGAACGCCGACCTCGTGCTGGCCATCGCAGCCGGGACCCCGCGTAATCCGCTGGCCCGCCGGCGGGACCCGGTGCGGATCGCGGGGCAGATGCTCCGCGGGCTGCTCTGGCACCGGCTCGGCCTCGGGTTCGCGGCCCTGTTCGCCGCGGGAGTCGCCGGGTTCGTGCTGCTGGCGACGGCCGCCGGATACACCTGGCCGAACGCGCTGTACCTGACCATGCTGGACGCGGCCGGCGCGGCGGTCACCGATCCCGCCCTCGGCGGCCCGGAGAAGGTCGCGCAGTTCATCCTGACCTTCGACGGGATGGTATTCGTGCCGTTCGTGACCGCCCTGATCGTCGGCGCACGGCTGACCGGCTCGCTGCGGGAAAAGCGGCCGTCGGCGAGCGGCCACGTGATCGTGGTCGGGCTCGGCCGGGTCGGCATGCGGGTGGTCGGCCAGCTTCACGACCTGGGCGTCAGCGTCGTGGCCATCGACCGTGACCCGCAGGCGGCCGGGGTGGCGTTCGCGCGGCGGCTGGGCGTGCACGTGATCATCGGGGAGATCCACCGGGAGGAGACGCTGCGGGCGGCGAACCTCCGCACCAGCATTGCCCTGGTCTCGGTGACCAGCAGCGACGAGGTCAACCTGGAGGCGGCCCTGCACGCGCGGGCGATCCGCGCCGATCTGCGCATCGTGCTGCGGCTGTACGACGACGACCTGGCCGAGCGGGTGCAGAAGATGATCGGCAACACCGTCTCCCGCAGCGTCTCCTACCTGGCCGCCCCGGCCTTCGCAGCCGCCATGCTCGAGCATCAGGTGCTGCGCACCATCCCGGTCGGGCGGCATGTCCTGCTCATCGCGGACGTCCGGGTCGAGGCCGGGGCCGAGCTGGCGGGCAAGCCGGCCGCGGAAGCAGAGCGCCCCGGTGAGACGCACGTTCTCGCCGTGCGCCGCCGGGGCACCGACACGTTCGACTGGTCGCCGGACCGGAACCGCCTGCTCGCGCCGCAGGATCAGCTGCTCGTGCTGGCCACCCAGGCCGGGCTCGGCCAGACGCTGGCCAGGAACCGGAAGCCGACGTCATTAACAGTTTAGTAAAGGTGGGGGAAGGCAGGGGAAAACACGTGACCAGGTATCGCGATTCAGGCACGTGCAGAGTTACGCTCGGTCCAGATCCTCCTGGTTCTCCTGATCCAGGTGTGATCGGGAGATTCCCAATCGCCCGCGGCAGCGAGCCGCGAGTAGAAGTGCTTCCTTCATTAAGGAGGATCACCGTGAGCGTCAACGACGATCGCATCACCGCCGCGGAACCCGCGGCCGCGCCAGCCGCGGCAGTATCGTCCATCGCCGATCCAGCCCCGCTCGGCCTGGCTGCTTTCGCCCTCACCACATTCCTGCTGTCCGCCGCCAACGCGGGCTGGATGACCAAAGCGACAGGAGCGTCCTGGCTGGGCTACGCCTTCGCCTACGGCGGCGTCGTCCAGTTGCTGGCCGCCATGTGGGAATTCCGCAACAAGAATGTCTTCGGCACCACCATATTCGGGAGCTACGGCGGCTTCTGGATCGGCCTCGGGCTCTGGGTCGTTCTCGTGCAGCGGGCGGCACCCACGGCCCCCGCGCTCAAGCTGGCCTACGCGGCGGCGAGCACCAAGGACCTGGGCTGGATCCTGCTGGCGTGGGCCATCTTCAACACCTACATGCTGCTGATCAGCACCCAGACCAACATTGCCATCTTCTCGACGTTGCTCCTCCTGGAGGCCGCCGAGATCCTCCTGTTCATCGCCTTCTTCACGGGCAGCTCGGGAACGCTCAAGGCCGGCGGTTACGTCGGCGTCGTCACCGCGCTCTTCGCCTGGTACACCTCGGCAGCTGGGGTGACCAACGGCCTTCCGGGCCGGATCAGCCTGCCGGTTGGCCGCCCGCTGATCGGCTAGCCCTGCTGATCGGCTAGCCCTGCTGATCGGCTAGCCCTGCTGATCGGCTAGCCCTGCTGATCGGCTAGCCCTGCTGATCGGCTAGC
>JBEKCN010000853.1:0-2948 GCA_050014855.1 Streptosporangiaceae bacterium
GACTTCCTGCCCTTTCCCGGCGGGAGCGTCGATACGTTGCTGCTCCTGCTGGCCTCCACCGTCGGTGCCACGGTGACGCCATGGATGATCTTCTTCCAGCAGAGCGCCTCCGCCGACAAGGGCATGACGGCCGGCGACGTCCGGCACGGCCGGTACGACACCGCGGCGGGCGCGGTCCTGGCCGCGGTCTTCGGGATCGGGGCGCTGATTGCCGGGGCGGCCCTGCTCACCCACGGCGGATCGGGCATCGAGGGGTTCGCGGGCGCCGGGTTCCCCGAGGCGCTCAAGCACGTCGCGGGCAGCGCTGCCGGGGCCGTATTCGCGCTGGGGCTCATCGAGGCCGGGGCGGTCGCCATCCTCACTATCTGCGCCAGCACCGCCTACGCCGCTGGAGAATGCGCGGGCGTCTCCCGCAGCTTCAACAGCTCGCCGCGCAACGCCGCCGTCTTTTACGCCGCGAACCTCGGGGTCGCGCTGCTCGCCGCGGTCGTCATCCTCATCCCGGGCGCGCCGCTGCTCTCGATCGCGCTCAACGCCAACGTGCTCGCCACCGTACTGCTCCCCGTCAGCCTGGTCTTCATGGTCATGCTCGCCAACGACACCGCGCTGATGGGCCAGTGGGTCAACAAGCGCTCCACCAACGTGATAGGGATCACCGTCATCGTATTCGTCGGGGTCAGCGGCGCGGCCTACGGCATCGTTTCTTTCCTGCAGGTCGTCCACCTCATCAACTCATGACGGCAGACGCAGGCCAGGGCTCCGGCCGCGGCGAGCCGGACCCGCAGGAACACGCGGACGAACCGGTCGGGCACCTGCAGCGCGGTCAGTTCGTCGCCGAAACCTCCCGGCCCGTGCCGCGAGCGGCGCTGAGTACCCGCGCGATCGCCGGACTATGGGCGCTTCGCGTCTTTGTCGTCCTCGTCAGTCTCATGGTCATCTACACCTTCATCGACCAGCTGCGCTGACAGACCGGCCGTCGCGGACGGGGCGGCCGAGGTAGGCGGTCAGGCGGTCGCTGGACGTGGATCGCGGGGGGTGCCGGAGCGGGTGCGAGGAACAGGGGATATCGGCCAAGGCGCGGGGTTGGCCGGGACAGCAGTTGCGCTGGTGACGGTGACCAGCACGCTGTCGGCGTAGGTGACCGCCCGGGTCAGGAGGTGGTGTGCCGGACCGCGCGTAGCCGGCGGTTTTGCCGGCCGTCCTCTTGCGGACCTGCCCGCGCCGAGACAACATGCGGGGTGCCTGGTCGATACTGGGTACCTAAGGGGACGGCCGCAGCGGCCGCGAGCGCCGAGCGAGGGGGCAATGGTGCTGGTCGTAATCGGCGGTGGCCCATACGGGATCGCCACGTCGGCGAAGGCGATCGAGGCGGGGATCGAGACCGTGGTGGTCGGGCGCCCGCTCGGTTTCTGGACGGACAATATGCCGGCCGGCATGTATCTGCGCTCGGGTCCCGACTGGCATCTCGACGCCTCGGGGGTGCATACTTTCGAGGCGTTTCTTGAGGAACGCGGGATCGTGGCCGCGGACATCGACCCGATACCGATTGCCGTTTTCCTCGACTACGCCGCCTGGTTCCAGCGTCATAAGCACGTCACCGTGCGGGAAAGCCTCGTCACCGCGCTCCGCACCGATGGTGACGGCTCTTTCCTCGTCACCCTGGATAACGGGGAAACGCTAGCCGCCGAGTCGGTGGTCGCCGCGCCTGGCGTGCGGTATTTCCAGCACCAGCCCGAGTGGAGCACGCCGCTGCCTCAGGGGCTGTGTTCGCACACCTGCGAACTGGTCCGCTTCGAGGACTTCGAGGGTACCCGGGTGCTCATCGCCGGCGGCCGACAGAGCGCCTACGAGTGGGCCGCTCTGATCGGCGAACACGGAGCCGAGCGGGTCGACATCGTGCACCGCCATGACGTGCCGCGCTTCGAGCGGGTCAGCTGGAAGTTCGTCGATGCCTACATCGAGCGCACACTCGCCACGCCAGGCTGGTGGCGGCAACTCTCTTCTGCCGAGCAGGAGGCAATCGCCCGCGAGTTCTGGGAGGTGGGCCGCCTCACCCTCGAGTGGTGGCTAACGCCCCGGCTGCGGGGGGACCAATTCCATCGCCGACCGGGGGTGTCGGTCGTTGCCGTCGCGGCCGAGGATCCGGCTGCGGTCAGGGTACGGCTGAGCGACGGCAGCGAACTCAGCGTCGACCGGATCGTGTGCGCCACGGGCTACAAGGCGGATGTCGGCCGGGTGCCGTATCTCGCCGGGGTGCTCGACCGCATCCAGGTTGCCGACGGGTTCCCGGTGCTGGACGAGACCTTCCAGACGAGCCTCCCCGGCCTGTACTTGCCGGGTTTTACGGCCACGCGGGACTTCGGCCCGTTCTTCGGCTTCACGAAGGGCTGCCCCGCAGCGGCCGAACTTGTCACTCGCGGACTGACGCAGCGTGGGGTTTGATCACCGCCTCGCCTACCCAGTGAAGGGGCGGGCTGAGCTCGCCGCGTGCGGCCGACGAGCACATCACCCGCCGCAGCTTTACCGCTGTGACGGCTTATCCAGCGAAGGGGTTGAGGACCTGGACTTCAGCCAGCTCAAAGTCCTTGACGTTGCGGGTGACCACGGTCATGCCGTGCACCTTCGCCGTTGCGGCAATGAGCGCGTCGAGCACCGGGAGGGGCTGCGCATACTGCTGACGGCCCCAGGCAGCGGCGACCGCCCACGCTCACTGACCGGATAACAGCGCTCGGCGTGGCGGTAACTGGCTGCGGCCGGGCGGCCGGCCGGGACGGCGCATCTCGCGTGCGTTGCCGGGTAGCCGCCCGGCATCGGCCAGCGCGCGGCGCAGCAGGAACTCAATCTGGGCGTTCGTGCTGCGCAGCTCGTCGCTGGCCCAGCTGGCCAGTGCGTCATGAACCGCGGGATCCAGCCGCAGCAGCACGCCCTTGCGTTCACTCACGGTGATG
>JBEKCN010000854.1:0-2941 GCA_050014855.1 Streptosporangiaceae bacterium
CGGCCCGACGTACACGGCACGGCCTGGGCAGCTCACGCCCACTGGCTCCTGGGCCAGGACGCTGCTGCCCTGTCCAGCTGCAGCAACGCCATCAAGCTCGCCCGCACGATCGACCACCCGTACAGCCTGGCCGTGGCCCTGGCCTACGGCGCCATCACTCACCAGGTGCGCCAGGACATCCCCGAGCTGAGGGACACCGTCAGCGAGCTGCGCGAGCTGTGCGACCGGTACGGCTTCGCCTACTACCGCGACTGGGGGCTGGTCCTGGACGGCTGGTCCCGCATGGATGAACCGGGCATCGGCCTGGCCAGGCAAGGCATCAGCAACTTGAGGTCGGCGGGCTCGTTCGCCCGGATGCCGTACTGGCTGTCGCTGCTCGCGGACTTGCTGGCCCGGAGCAACCGGCCTGCGGCCGCACGAGCAACCCTCGACGCCGCCGTGGCCGCCGGACAGGCCCGTGACGACCTGTGGTGGCTGCCCGAGGTAATGCGGATGCGGGCCGCCCACGACGCGGGGGAGGCCGCTAGCGCGCGCCTGCGCTCCGCCGCGCAGATGGCGGCGGCCCACGGCAGTGTGGCGCTGCTCCGGCGCTGCGAGCGTGACCTCGCCGAGCGCGGCGTTGGCCCCTCGATTGCCGGCGTTCTCCCGACTGCCTGACGCGAACGCGCGTCCGGCGAACGCTGTGCGAACGCCACGGATCCTAACGTCGGTATGCCAGATCATCGAGGACGTACCGAAGGGGATCGACATGACCACAACATCAGCGAAAGCCGCCACCACGCCGTACGAAGAGCTGGCCGCCGCCCTGCGCGGTGACCTGATCACGCCTAGCGATGCCGGGTACGGCGAAGCGCGCGCCGTCTACAACGCCATGATCGACAAGCACCCGGCCGCCGTCGCGCGCTGCCGCGACGTCGCCGACGTCATCGCCTGCGTGCGCTTCGGCCGCGAGCACGGCGTCGAGATCGCCGTCAGGGGCGGCGGCCACAACGCGGCCGGCCTCGGCGTATGGGACGACGCCCTGGTTATCGACCTGTCACTGCTACGCAGCACCACGGTCAGCCCCGAGACTCACACGGTCCGCGCCGACGCCGGCTGCACCTGGGGGGACGTTGACCACGCCACCGTGGCGTTCGGCATGGCCACCCCCTCCGGCTTCCTCGCCTCCACCGGTGTAGCCGGCCTGACCCTCGGCGGCGGCATCGGCTACCTCACCCGCCGCTTCGGCCTCACCATCGACAACCTCCTCGCCGCCGATGTGGTGCTCGCTGACGGCACGTTCGTGACGGCCAGCGAAAACTCGCACCGCGACCTGTTCTGGGCCCTGCGGGGCGGGGGCGGGAACTTCGGCGTCGTCACGTCGTTCACGTTCCGCTGCCACGACATCGGCGATCACGGCACGATCATCGGCGGCCCGGTCCTGTACGACCTCGCCGATACTGCCGAGGTGATGCGCTGGTACCGGGAGCTGCTGCCCTCGCTGCCGGAGGACCTGAGCGGCTGGATCGGGCTGATCACCATCCCCCCAGCTCCGCCGTTCCCCGAGGCGCTGTGGGGCCGCAAGGCATGCGCCATCGTCTGGTGCTACACCGGATCGCACGACCGGGCCGACGAGGTGCTCGAGCCGGTCAGGACGTTCGGCTCGCCGCTGCTGGTCGGCCTGCACGCCATGCCGTTCAACGTGCTTCAGAGCGCGTTCGACGGCCTCTACCCCGCCGGGCTGCAGTGGTACTGGCGAGCGGACTTCTTCAACGAGATCTCCGACGCCGCCATCGACGTGCACGTCAAGTTCGGTGAGCGGCTGCCCACCGGCCATTCCACCATGCACCTGTACCCCATCGACGGCGCCGCCAGCCGCGTCCCCAGCGATGCGACGGCCTTCGCCTACCGTGACGGCGGCTGGGCAGGCGTCATCGTCGGCGTCGACCCAGATCCCGCCAACGCCGGCCTCATCTCACAATGGGCCCGGGACTACTGGCAGGACCTGCACCCGACCTCAGCCGGCGGCGCCTACGTCAACTTCCTGATGAACGAAGGCCAAGACCGCGTCAAAGCGTCCTACCGCGGCAACTACGACCGGCTCGCCCAGGTCAAGGACCGCTACGACCCGGACAACACCTTCCATGTCAACCAGAACATCCAGCCCGCCAGCGGGCCCAATCCGTGAGCCGGACGAAGTGCCCGCCCAGGCCGCAACCGGGCGGCTCCGGCCCGCAATTACGGTTTCCGCCCAACTCCGGCATAAATGGCAAGGTCGCGGCCTTTGCCCAGGTCCCCGGCTCCGGCCCGCCACCGGTGCACCTGCACCACACCGGGCTCGACCAGGTCCCAGCCCGCGAAGAAACGGCAGACCTCGGCGTAAGTGCGCGCCGCGACCGGGACAGCGGCCTGTTCGTTGTAACGCTGCACGCCCTCGGCCACCTCGTCGGTGGCGACGTCGCTCGCGAGTTGTGAGATGGCCAGGTAGCTGCCCGGCGGCACGGCATCCATGAGCCGGGCGACGATCGCGCCCGGCTCTTCCTGGTCGGGGATCCCCTGCAGGATCCCCAGCAGCATGACCGCGACCGGCTGCCCGAAGTCCAGGACGCCGGCCGCCCGCTGCAGGATCGTGCCGGTCGCGCGCAGGTCGGCGTCGATGTAATCGGTCGCCCCCTCCGGGCTGCTGGTCAGCAGGGCCCGGGCGTGGCTGAGGACGATCGGGTCATTGTCCACGTAGACCACCCGCGACTGCGGCGCCGCCCCCTGGGCGACCTGGTGGGTGTTGTTCGCCGAGGGCAGCCCGGTCCCGATGTCCAGGAACTGCCGGACGCCTGCCTCTGCGACCAGGAAGTGCACCGCCCGGGCCAGGAACGCCCGCTGCGCCCGGACAGCGGCCAGCACATCTGGGTATGCGGCGGCGACCTGCTCGGCGACAGCCCGGTCGGCCTCGAAGTTGTCCTTG
>JBEKCN010000855.1:0-2935 GCA_050014855.1 Streptosporangiaceae bacterium
GCGCCTCATTGCGAGCGGGGATCACGACCGAGACCCGTTCCGCGAGCTCTCCTTGGGCGTACAGACTTCGCACAAATCCTCCCCCGTGAGATTGTCAGGCCGGCCGCAGACCATGAGGACGCCCCGGAAGAGACCTGCGGCCCGCTACCCGGCCCCCGGGTTCGAGTCCTCTGGCACTGTCACTGATGGTGATATTTCATTCACGCAGCGTATTGAGAAGCAGCCCCTCTCCAGGCAGCTTTCGCCCATCCTTGACCATGTGATGTCGCTCACATTTTCTTGCTGGCCCTGGCCGGGCTTGCGCAGCTTGTCGGCATTTCGGGCTGGCCTTGTTTGCTAGCATCGCGCCTGGTCATGGGCTGTGAGCTGGGCCGGAACCGGGTTGTTCGGGCACGCCAAGGAGCACCCTGGCGCGCTTTGGGGTGGCAGCAGCGCCGTAGGGATGAGCTCACACAAGAGAGGATTCAGCGGCTGCCATGTGGTGCTCGATCACCGCCAGCAGCCGCCGGTGCTCTGCGTTCAGGCTGTCGCGGTGCGGGGCGGTCAGCCCCGCCGCCCGGACCAGCGCCTGGCACGGGACAGCCTTCAGGGTGGCGTCGAGCAACGACCACGACAGTTCATCGAGGGCCGCCCGCACCGGCCCGGGCTGCCGCGTTCGCGCGCAGACCTCATCCAGCGCCTGCATGCGCTTCGTCACCTCGGGGACGGGCGCCACCTCCAGCGGAAAGGCGTCAGCCCCCGGGCACGGTGAGCACCCAGCCTGGGCTGCCTCGAAGGTATTGAGCAACGGGCTCACCGCGCCGGCCGTCTCCGGGTCATACAACCCGGGGAACGGCACGGCCTCGTAACCACGGTCATAGCCGCTCAAGTAGATGGGTGCGTTAGAACCGGTCCGCGCGAGGATACCGAGCGCCATGTCCAGCAGGCTCACCGGCCAGCCGAGGTCGGTGATGGCATGCACCCGCAGCGCGCCGACGCCCGCGCCCACACTGGCCCCGAGCAGCAACTGAGCCGACTCGAGCGCGGACTGGGCGTAGAAGGCGGCATCCGGGCTGTGCAAGCGGATCACGCCGCCCTCGCACCACCCAAGCAGCCGGGCATGGATAATCGAGTTGTCGACTACATGGGTGAACCTGACGGCAGAGTAGCTGGCCGCGCCGCGCGCCGCTGCCCGTGACAGCAGCCATTCGGTGACCCGCTTGGACGCGGTGTATATATCGGGGGAATACGGGCGCAGGGCCTTGCCGGTCGAAGCGCACACCACCTGGGAAGCGCCGGATCCGGCGGCGGCGGCGATCACGTTGCGAGTACCGAGCACGTTCGTGGTCACGGTGCGGTGCACCTCGTGCTCGGCCAGTCCCGGGTCTCGCTGAGCCGCCACATGGAAGACGACATCGGGCCGGATGTCGCCGAAGACATTGGTCAGCCGGCCTAGGTCCCTGACGTCGGCGCAGACGTACTCGGCGCCGTCCAGCCGCGGCCCCCCGGCGCAGCCGCGGCTCACGCTCACCAGTCGCCGCGGGCGCAAGCCAACGAGCTGTGCCAGCAGCGCTGACCCTATGCACCCTGTCCCGCCAGTGACCAGCACCGACCTGCCGTGGAGCGACGCCTCGAGTTCGGCGCGGGGCAGCCCGATGCTCCGCCGGCCTATGGCCAGAAACCGGCTGTACTCCCGCAGCGCATCGGGCTTGGCGGCCAGCAGAGCCTGCGTCAGATCAGCCAGCCTCCGCGACTCCGGACGACTCAGGCGCGGTCGGCCTTCCGGTGCCACAGCACGCATTCTCGTGATGATCTCGGGGACGGTCAGCACCGCGAAAACCTCCATTAATCGTGCGGCTGACCTCGGGGCAGACGGGCTATCAGGGCCAAGGTGAATGAGGTCAGCGAAAGGTAACTATATTCCTTCGCCGGGCAAGCTTCCGGGCCGTCAGCGGGCTCCCTAATGGACGATTCCGCCGAACTCATTGCCTTACCTGTGCAACGCCAGGAAATAAGGCAAATACTGACAGCTGATTCCCGGCTCGCCGTTCCCATCGGACTGCTCACCATGTGCAGGCGGCCGACGGCACGTCACCCCGCCTGCTGAATCGCCCCTCTGTCCGGATTCCGTCCCAGCCGGATCGGTGCGGAGGCGGCACATTTCCCCGGACAGGGGATCCATTATGATTTTCCCTGGAAAGGAACGGCGACAAGTGCCGGAAAAGGGGAAAGGCGTAATTAATCGGGCTCGTGCGCCGCGAGGCGCACGGAAAGTGCGGCGGCCTGCGTGCGGTGGTGCATGCCCAGCTTGGCGAACACGGATGACACATAGTTCCCGACGGTCTTTTCCGCCAGGAACATGTGCTCGGCGATCTGCCGGTTGGTCAGCCCGTCGCCGATCAGTTCCAGGACCCGTTTTTCCTGCGCGGACAGGGCCGACAACGGGTCAGCGCCGGCCTTCGGGGCCCGGAGCCGCTCCATCACCTGCCGTGTCGCATGGGGATCGAGGATCGACTCCCCAGCGGCGACGGTGCGCACCGCGCTGACCAGTTCGGCGCCGCAGGCCTGCTTCATCACGTAGCCGGCAGCGCCGGCCATGATCGCGCCGAGGAGCGCTTGCTCATCCCCGTAGGAGGTGAGCATGAGGCAGGCGGTTCCCGGAAGCCGGGAGCGAATCTCACGGCAGGCCGACACCCCGTCACCGTCCGGCAGTCGTACGTCGAGCACGGCGACGTCTGGCCGCAACGCCGTCACCCGGGCCAGCGCTGACGCCACCGTTCCGGCCTCGCCGATCACGTCGATGCCCGGTTCAGCGGTCAGCAGGTTCCGCAGGCCGCGCCGCACGACCTCATGGTCGTCGAGGAGGAACACACTGATCCGGGCGTGCCCGTCGCCGGGCGCTGCTTCGCTGCTCGCGTTCATCTTCGGCTCCTTCCGCGCCCGGCTGCGTCCGCGG
>JBEKCN010000856.1:0-2933 GCA_050014855.1 Streptosporangiaceae bacterium
CATCGTCCGCAGCGGTTCCGGCGGCGGCCGGCTCGCCCTTGGGCGTCCCGGCCGTGGGCGTCCCGGCCGTGGGCGTCCCGGCCGTGGGCGTCCCGGCCGTGGGCGTCCCGTCGGCGAGCGGAGTGCCCTGGCCGCGGCGGGTCACGGTGTGCGCGACCAGGTCGATGACGCAGTGGCCGACGGCCGCCTCGGTCACCCCGGCTGGCCCGGGATCGTCGCGGCGCAGCACGGCGCGCAGCCGGGCGAGCAGTTCGGCCATCGAGAACGGCTTGGTCACGTAGTCATCGGCGCCCACGTCCAGGGCCCCGATCTTGTCGCCGGGGCTGGCCCGGCCGGACAGGACGATGATCGGTGCCCGGGACCACCGGCGCAGCTCCACGATGACCTCGGTGCCGTCGATGTCGGGCAGGCCGAGGTCGAGGATCACCGCGTCCGGTGGCCGGTTGGCCGCCGTGGCCAGTGCCTCCCGGCCGGTGCTGGCCGTGATGACGTCGTAGTGGCGGGCGCGCAGGTTGATGAAGAGCGCCCGGAGCAGGCCCGGCTCATCCTCAACGAGCAGGACCCGTGCGGTCACCGGCCCAGCGCTGGACAGCTGCTTGCGCACCGGGACCGGTGCCGATGGGACCGGTGCGGATGGGACCGGTGCCGATGGGACCGGTGCGGGCGGGACCGGTGCGGACGGGCGCGCGGCCGGACCGGAAGTCCCGGTCCGGCCGCGCGCCACCGTCATCGTTTCCTCCCGCTCACCGGCTCGACAGCTTGTCGAGCGCGATGTTCAGGTTGAGCACGTCGACCCTCGGCTCACCCAGGAAGCCCAGGTTCCGGCCCTGGACGTAGGAGGTGACCAGCGCCCGGACCACGGCCGGGCTCAGGTGCCGGGCCTTGGCGACCCGGTTCACCTGCAGGTAGGCGTACTGCGGGGAGATGTCGGGGTCGAGACCCGAACCGGAGGCGGTCACCGCGTCCGGCGGCACGGCGGCCGGGCTGACCCCGTTGAACTTCGCGACTGCGGCCCGGCGCTGGTTGACCAGCTGGAGCAGCGTCGAGTTGTTCGGCCCGAGGTTGGAAGCGGCGGAGAATCCGGCGTCGCAGCCGTAGTCGGTCTTGGAGGCCGCGTTCACCGCGTTTGACGGCCGCGACTGGAAGTACTGCGGCAGCGGGTTGCCCTTGGCGTCCACGAACTCCTGGCAGAGCAGGCTGGACCCGACGACCTTGCCGTTGTAGCTGACCAGCGAGCCGTTGGCCTGGTTGTGGAAGGCCACCTGGGCGACGCCGAACATGACGACCGGGTAGACGATGCCGCACAGCACCGTGAAGACCAGCAGCGCTCGGAACGCCGCGATGTGCTGCCGTACGAGGGAGGGAAGACGGTTCACGCCTGTCACCTGAATCCGGGGATGAACTGGATGATGAGGTCGATGATCTTGATGCCGGCGAACGGGATGATCAGGCCGCCGACACCGTAGATCCACAGGTTGCGGCGGAGCATGGCCGCCGCGGACGAGGGCTTGTAGCGCACACCGCGCAGGGCCAGCGGGATCAGGGCCACGATGATCAGCGCGTTGAAGATGATCGCCGAGGTGATCGCCGACTGCGGGCTGTGCAGGTGCATGATGTTGAGCTTCTCTAGCCCGGGGAACACGCCCGCGAACATCGCCGGGATGATCGCGAAGTACTTCGCGACGTCGTTGGCGATGGAGAACGTGGTCAGTGCGCCCCGGGTGATCAGCATCTGCTTGCCGATCTCGACGACCTCGATGAGCTTGGTCGGGTTGGAGTCGAGGTCGACCATGTTGCCGGCTTCCTTGGCCGCGCTGGTGCCGGTGTTCATGGCCACGCCGACGTCGGCTTGCGCCAGCGCCGGAGCGTCGTTGGTGCCGTCGCCGGTCATCGCGACGAGCTTGCCGCCCGCCTGCTCCTTCTTGATCAGCGCCATCTTGTCTTCCGGCGTGGCTTCGGCGAGGAAGTCGTCCACCCCGGACTCGTCGGCGATGGCCCGGGCGGTGAGCGGGTTGTCGCCGGTGATCATGACGGTGCGGATGCCCATGGCCCGCATCTCCGCGAAGCGCTCGGAGATGCCCTCTTTGACGATGTCCTTGAGGTAGACGACACCCAGGGCCCGGGCCGTGCCGTTGGCCCGCTCCGCCACGACCAGCGGCGTGCCGCCGGCCGCCGAGATGCTGTCTACGGTCTGGCCGAGCTCGGGCGGCGGAGTTCCGCCGTTGTCCCGGATCCATTCGCGCACCGAGCTGGACGCGCCCTTGCGGACTTCGCGGCCGTCGGCCAGGTCCACACCGCTCATCCGGGTCTGCGCCGAGAACGGGACGAACTCCGCTCCTGGCAGCTGGCCCGCGTCGGGCTCCCGCAGGTTGAATTTCCGCTTGGCGAGCACGACGATCGAGCGGCCTTCCGGGGTCTCGTCGGCCAGGCTGGACAGCTGCGCCGCGTGCGCCAGCTCCTCCACCGTCACCCCGGCGACCGGTATGAACTCAGCCGCCTCCCGGTTGCCGATGGTGATCGTGCCCGTCTTGTCGAGCAGCAGCGTGTTGACGTCCCCGGCCGCCTCGACGGCCCGGCCGGACATGGCCAGCACGTTGCGCTGCACGAGGCGGTCCATGCCGGCGATGCCGATGGCGGACAGCAGCGCGCCGATGGTCGTCGGGATCAGCGCCACGATCAGCGCGACCAGGATGACCAGGCTCTGCGGCGCGCCCGAGTAGTAGGCCATCGGCTGCAGTGTCACCACGGCCATCACGAAGATCAGCGTCAGCGAGGCGAGCAGCACGTTCAGCGCGACCTCATTGGGGGTCTTCTGCCGCGACGCGCCCTCGACGAGATTGATCATCCGGTCGATGAACGTCTCGCCCGGCTTGGAGGTGATCTGGACGACGATCCGGTCGGACAGCACCCGGGTGCCGCCGGTGACCGCAGAG
>JBEKCN010000857.1:0-2931 GCA_050014855.1 Streptosporangiaceae bacterium
GTCGCCGCCGGCTGCAGCAGCTCTTCTTCCTCGTCCGCCTCGGGGAAGAGCTCCGCCAGCGCGAGCGCCTCCGCCAAGCCGACCGGTACCGTCAGCGTCGCCTACGCGTCGTCCTTGGAGTACCTCAACGAGAAGGTCGTCTCGCCCGCCTTCACCAGCGCCGAGGGCTACAAGTTCTCCGGCCGCGGCGCGTCCTCCGGTGACCTGGAGACGGACATCGCGTCCGGTGAGATCAGCCCGAACGTCTTCCAGAGCGTCGGCGGGGACAACATCACCCCGCTCCAGCCGAAGTTCACCAAGTGGTACGTGCAGTACGCGGGCACCTCGATCGTGGTCGCCTACAACCCCAACGGGCCGCACGCGGCCGAGTTCAAGGCGATCGCGGACGGCAGCAAGCCGATCTGCACCCTGTTCAGCAGCGCGCTGCAGACCCCCGGCCTGAAGCTCGGCCGCACCGACCCGAACGTCGACCCGCAGGGCCGCGACTTCATCTACATGCTGCAACTGGCCCAGTCGTACTGCCACCTGCCGTCCGACACGGTGGCCAAGATCCTGGGCACCTCGGACTTCGGCACAGCGTCGTCCTCGCAGATCTACGCCGAGTCCTCGCTGGATGCGACGCTGCAGTCCGGTCAGCTCGACGCGGCCAGCGCGTTCATCACCCAGGCCATCGAGCTGCACCTGGCCTACATCAAGCTGCCGGACGCCATCAGCCTCGCCAGCGCCGCCGACGCCGCGGCCTACAAGAAGGCCACCGTTAAGCTCGAAAACGGCACGGTCAAGTCGGGCAGCCCGCAGGTCATCGACATCACCACCATCGGCACGCCCACTCCCGCCGGAATCGCCTTCGTGAAGTACACGCTGTCCCCCACGGGCCTGGCCCAGTACAAGGCGGGCGGCTTCACGGTGCTCACGCCCACGGTGTTCGGCGACAGCAGCGCGGTGCCGGTGGCGATCAAGAGTGAGCTGGGCGGCTAGGGCGGCCACCGCCGTGAGCGGGGCGGTCCCGGGAGCGGAGTCTCCCGGGCCGCCCCAGCCGCCTGGCCCGGTTTGGCGCACCGGGCCAGCCCCGAAACAGGTCCGCTCGGTTTCGGGCTTCGTGTCGGTCATCGTGGCGGCGGTCATCTGGATCGCGCTGCTCGGCCCGGTGATCGCGCTGCTGACCCACCTGTCCTGGAGTGCGATCCGCAGCTCGCTGAGCGCCCCCGGGGCGCTCGACCCGCTCGTGGTCTCGCTCGAGTCCGGCGCCGTCACCCTCGGCGTGCTGTTCGTGCTCGGCACGCCGCTCGCGTGGCTGATGGCCCGCGGACGGCTGCCATTCCCGCGGGTCTGGGAGGCGGGCGTGCTGTGCAGCCTGCTGCTGCCGCCACTGGTCATCGGGCTGCTGCTGATCTTCATGGTCGGCCCGTACACGCCGATCGGCGAGCTGCTGGGCCACCTGAACCTGTCGGCGACCAACACCTTCCTCGCCCTCTGCCTCGCCGAGGTGTACGAATCCGCGCCCTACTACGTGCTGAGCGCGCAGGCCGCGTTCAGCGGCGTGGACCCGCGGCTGGAGCAGCAGGCCCAGCTGCTGGGGGACCGGCCGGCCCGCGTCTTCCGCCGGGTCACCCTGCCGCTGGCCACGCCGGGGCTGGCCATGGGCCTGTCCGTAGCGTGGGCGCGGGCGATGGGCGCGTTTGGCGCCGTGATCATTATCGCCTACCACCCGTTTGGCATACCGTTGCAGATCTATACGACGCTGCAGGAGACGGGGCTCGCCTCGGCGCTGCCCTTCGCCCTGGTCCTGCTGGTGGTCGCGCTGCCGCTGCCGCTGGCCGCCTACATCTGGAGCGCGCGTGCTGAACGCCGACGTCGAGGTTGACCGCCGCGACTTCACCGTGCGCGCGTCCATCGCCGTCCCGCCCGGCGGCCGGCTCGCCCTGTTCGGGCCGTCCGGCGCGGGCAAGACGACGATCCTGGAGGTCATCGCCGGCCTGGTCGCGCCGCGCCGCGGCCGGGTCGTGCTCGGCGAGCGGGTCCTCACCGCCACGTCGCCGCCGGTGCGCGCGGTGCCCCCGTGGAAACGGCGAGTCGGCCTGCTGCGCCAGGACCCCGCCCTGTTCCCGCACTTGTCCGTGCGGGCCAACCTGGCCTACGGCGGCACGGCCGGCGAGCCGGAGCTGGCCGAGATGGCCGGCGTGCTGGGCCTGGGCGGCCTGCTGAACGCCATGCCGGCCCGGCTGTCGGGCGGGCAGGGGCACCGGGTGGCGCTCGGCCGCCTGCTGCTCGCGCCCTGCGACGCCCTGCTGCTCGACGAGCCGTTCACCGGCCTGGACGCCAGCCTGCGCCGCGGGCTGACGGACCTGGTCGCCGGGCTGGTGACCGCACGTGGGGTGCCCGCCGTACTGGTCGCGCACGAGCTCGCGGACGCGCAGGCCTTCGCCGACCGGCTCGCGGTACTGGACCGGGGTGAGCTGCTGCAGGACGGCCCGCCGGACGAGGTGGTGCTGCGCCCGGCGTCGCGCCGGGCGGCGGAACTGTTTGGCTACCTTGGCTTTGTGCCTGTGCCTGTGCCGGGGCTGCCGGCGGGCGCCGGTCTGGCCGGAATTCATCCTGACCGGACCCTGCCGGGAGCCCACCCCAACCATGGCGTGGTCCTTACCGGGACCGTCAGCACCCGGCGCCCGGCCGGCGCGGGCTGGGAGGCCGACGTGCGCGTGGCCGGCACGGTGATCACCTGCCGCCTGCCGGATCGGCCCCCGGACGGGGAGTTCGTGCTGACCGCGCTCGACCCGCCCTATTTCGGCCCGGACGGCACGGCGGTGCCCGCCCCGGATCGCCGCCCGGAACAAGGCCCCAGCCAAGCACGCAGCCAAGCACGCGGCCAAGCACGCGGCCAAGCACGCGGGCCAGCACGCGGGCCAGCACGCGGGCAGGTGCGCGGCTGAT
>JBEKCN010000858.1:0-2931 GCA_050014855.1 Streptosporangiaceae bacterium
CACTGAGTAGTGAGCCTCCGGTTACAAGCCGTTATCAGCCGCGAACGATGACATGCCGATCCCGGTCGCTTGGCTCGTGATCACGCCGGCCGGCGCCAGCACATGCGGCATCGCACCCCTCGACTACAAAGGGTAGCCGTCAATCCCGCTTGGTTACGGCCGGGGTATAGCGCCTCGGAGGGAACCTTAATTGCCTATCATTCTGGTGTGCTTTCAGGTGAACACGGCTCAGATGACATTCCAGAGGCGCCAGATACGCGGCTTGATCCGCCGCGTTCCGGCGCCTTTATCCTTCCGCGCCCCGGCGCCGCAGTGGTGGCGGTAGACGCGCCCGGCCAGGGAGCAGGGTACTGGGCGGGCGGCCCCTCCGCGGTGTTCGCGGACGGGGAGATCTTCCTCGCCTACCGGCTGCGGCGGCCACTGGGCCACGGACGGGGGTACGCCGTAGCAATCGCGCGCTCCACCGACGGAGAGCACTTTGACCCGGTGACCATGATCTACAAGGAAGAAATGGCCACCGACTCCCTGGAGCGCCCCTATCTGGTGCGGGCCCCGGACGGTTCCTGGCGGCTGTACCTGAGCTGCGCGACGCCGGGCACGAAGCATTGGCGGGTCGAGGTGGTCGAGGCGGCCCACCCAGCCGAGTTCGATTCGCGGCGCAGTTACGTCGTGCTGCCAGGTGACGCGAAGAAGGGCGTCAAGGACCCGGTGATCGTCCGGCGCGGCGACGAGTGGGACATGTGGGTCACCTGCCATCCGCTGGACGACCCTGCGGAGGCCGACCAGATGGTCACCGAATACGCCTGCAGCACGGACGGCATCAACTGGACATGGGACGGGGCCGCGCTCAGCGGGCGGCCGGGCCACTGGGACTCGCGGGGCGCGCGGGTCACATCGGTCTGTTTCGGCGGGGACGCGATCGTGGCCTACTACGACGGCCGCGCCACGGCGGCGGAAAACTACGAGGAGCGGACCGGTGTCGCTACCGGCACCGGGCCCACGGTGCTGGCCGCCGTGGGCACCGAGCCGCTCGCGTGGTCGCCGTATCACGGCGGAGGCCTTCGGTACCTGGACCTGCTGTCTCTACCGGATGGCCGCAAGCGCCTTTACTACGAGATGACGCGGCCCGACGGCGCCCACGACCTGCGCACCGAGCTGCATTGACGCCCTCCCCGCCCCTGAAGTGAAGGGCGGGGATTCAGTCCGTGCCGCGTCACGCGGCACCTCTGTGGGTTCCTGTTTCACTGGGTCCCGCCAGGGCGGGCCCTGGGCTTCTGGTCCCTCCGCAGGCGTTTAGTAGCCTCTCCCTGCGTCCCAGGGCGAGGATGTTCCGGGCCGCGTTGACGTCCCGGTCGTGGGTGGTGCCGCAGTCGCCGCACGTCCAGGTGCGGATGTGCAGCGGCTTCTTGCCGTCGTTCGTCCCGCACGCCGAGCACGGCGCGGTGGACGGGATGAACCGGCCGATCTTCCCGAGGTACCGGCCGTACCGTTTGGTCTTGTATTCCAGCATCCGGGTGAACGCCGACCATCCGGCGTCATGCACTGACTTGGCGAGCCGGGTCCGGCCGAGGCCGGCCACGCACAGGTCTTCCACGTACACCGCTTGGTTATCGCGGACGATCTTCGTGGAGAGCTTGTGGTGGAAGTCCCGGCGGCTGTCCGCTACCCGGGCATGCGCGCGGGCCACCCTGGCCCGCGCTTTGTCCCTGTTGGCCGACCCTTTGTCCTTGCGGTCCATCGCGTGCTGCAGCCGCCTGAGTTTCCGCTCGCCGCGGCGCAGGAACTGCGGGGCCTTGATCACGGTGCCGTCCGACAGCACCGCGAACGCGGTCAGCCCCAGGTCGATCCCGGTCTCGGCCCCGGCGGGCGGGAACCGCCCGGCGTCGGCGGCCGGGTCAGTCCCGGCCACGAACGACGCGAAATACCGGCCCGCCGCGTCCATGATCACCGTCACGGACGACGGCCCGGACGGCAGGTCCCGGGACCAGCGGACCGGCACGTCGCCGACCTTCGGGAGCCGCAGCCGGCCGTTGGGCATCACCTTGAACCGGGCGTTGGCGGTGAACCGGATCGCCTGCCACCGGTCCTTGCGGGACCGGAACCGCGGCGGCGCCACCCGCGGGCCCTTGCGCTTGCCCGTGAGGGAGACGAAGAAGTTCCGGTAGGCGGTGTTCAGGTCCGCGAGGGCCTGCTGCAGCACGACCGACGACACCTCGCCGAGCCACGACCGCTCCGGGGCGGTCTTGACGGCGGTGAGCCGCGCAGACAGGGCAGCGTCGGTGATGTAAGGCAGCCCTGCCTCGTGTGCTTCCTGCCGGGTGCGCAGCCCGTCGTTGAACACGACCCGGGCGCAGCCAAACGCCCGCGCCAGGGCCTGCTGCTGACCCGGCGACGGGTAGAGGCGGTACCGGTACCTGACCTGCATGACACCAGAGCATGCCATCGGCCTCTGACAATCGCGGACCAGGACCGCCGCGGCAGGCACGCGGTCTCCCCGCTCCACGCCCATCTGGCCTTGGGAAGGACCGGCGCGGCGTGCCCGGCGCGGGCAGGCTCCAGTGCTGTGAGGAACACCATGCGGAAGGTCTGCGCCGGCGTCGGCGCGGAGCCGCGGGAGTTCAACGGCGAAGCCAGCCACGTCCACCCGCGGGTCAACTTCCCGCCCAAGGTGGCGCTGTCGAAGCTCGTGAACAGCCTCAAAGGCGTGTCCTCCCGCCGGATGCGGCCGGAATTCCGCGACCTCACCCGCCACTACTGGCAGGCGAACCGGCTGTGGTCCGCGTCGTACTTCGCCAGATCGGCCGGCGGCGCATCCATCCCCGTCCTGCGCCAGTACATTGAGCAGCAAGACCGGCCCGTCTGATCCTGGCCGGGACCCGTCCACCTTCACCACCGGCCTGAAGGCCGGCGCACTCGCGGACACTTTGGTAG
>JBEKCN010000859.1:0-2924 GCA_050014855.1 Streptosporangiaceae bacterium
GATCCGGTCGAGAACCTGGCCCAGTCCCTCCAGGCCCGTGCGTAGCCGCTGAAGCTGATCGTGGGTTGTGGCATGGTCTAGGCGGTTGGCCCAGAACGCCACCTCGGGAAACTCGCTAGCGAGCCGCCGCAGGTGCTCCTCATAACGCCGCACGGCGATCCCTGGTACCTGATCGCGCAGCACGCCGGCGAAGCTCTTTCGAGCAGACTGGCTAACCTGATCCCACACAGCCAGCCCTTCTACATAAACGAGCAGCCGTCCGCTCAGGCGCGCATAGAACTCTTCCAGTGGGCCAGGCACCGTGTCGCCGCCCGACGACGTGGATTGCCCCGGAATGTCGCTGTCATTGAGAATGCCAGCGAGCACGCCAAGCCGCTGAGAAGGAACATCCTCGCCAGTGGAAACACCGACCTGCGCAGACTTATCCAGCCCCAGCTTCCCGCCGTCAAAAGGTAAACCGGCGCCACTAACTGCCTCAAAGAACCCGGTGAGAACGATGACTCTATGCGCGGCAGCCAGCCGCTGCGTCCGGTCATAACGGCCCAGTCCGCGCAGCTGATCCCCCAGGCCGCTCACCAGTTCCCGGTTGAGCCGCGCCAATTCACCCTCGACGTCGAACAGGCTCAGCACGAAGTTCGCGCCACCCCCGGTTGCCGCTAGCAGCAGGCCGCCCGTCAACCTATCCAGCGCCGACACTATTCCCTTATCTGCTCCACCGAGCAGCTTGACGGCATCCGCATAACACAGCTTATTGGACATACCTCTCCACCCCTGGACGTCAGCCGCGAGCACTCAAGGCACGGCGCATCTGCGTGCAGAGTAACCGCCCTTCTTCGGCTCCGCACCACCTGGCCACCTGATCACCTGACAGGTCCCAGCCGGACCATATCCACGGCCTGCGCAGATCACGAGTCGTCCGCTCATGCCGCGAGGCGGTTAAGGTCGCGTCGCTGCGTAGAGCAGCATGTCGCGCCGGATGCCGCCGATCTCCTGGTGGCTGCGCAGCAACCCTTCCCGCTGGTATCCGGATGCTTCTGCGAGCCGGATTGAACTGCCGTTCCAGGGCTCGATGTACAGCTCGATCCGGTGCAGTGCCGGGATCGTCCAAGCGAACGTGGTGAGCGCCGTCAGCGCGCTGCTGGCGATGCCGCGGCCCCGGTGTGCAGCGGGCACCGAATAGCCCACGGTCGCACGGCCTGCTGGCAGATTCCGCAGCCATAGTCCGATCGTGCCCACGGCGTTGCCGGACCCGGCCTCGGCGATGGCGAAGGACAGCCCGGTTCCTTCGGCGAGCCGACTGCGCTGCCGACGGATCCAGTCCAAGGCCTGCTGGTGAGTGGGGTATGCGGGCAGGCTGCCGATCAGGGGAATGTAAGGGTCGTTCCCCAGCTCAATAGCGAGGTGTGCATCCTGGTCGGTGAACTCGCGAAGAACGATGGAACCGCATGCGGGGGGTACGACCGGCCAGGACGGCAGCAGTTCGGTCACGTGCCGATTGTCGCTATCGTGAGCGCCCCGTGCCACCCGATAATCGTCCGCTCATGCCGCAGGGAGCGCTCTGAGTTCGCGGCGCTTCTATTCTGCGATGGCAGCTGCAAGCTGCGGTGGAGCCTGGCTGGCTACGCTGCTGGCGCCACGTTCACGTCGAAGGCGAGGGTTTCGGCGTCAGTGTCGTAGTCCCGGGGATCGCCTTCCAGAGCGAAGGCGATGGCGGACAGGCAGTCACGCTCGGCATCCTCGCGAGTAGGGGTGCCGCCGCCGTTGATGTGCAGGGCAGGCACGCGGTAGTGCCAGTTGCCGGCTTCATCGTCGAAGAACAGCTCGACCCGCAGCGCGCTCATCACCAGATCGTCCTATAGCTTCCGCAGTTCAGCAAGGGTGTAGCCGTAGTCGCGGGCGATCCTGGCCATCGCCGGCCCGCCCAGGTCCACACCATCATGGTAGGCCCAGATGCGCTGCTGGTCGCCCCTGGCGAGCACCCGGTGCGAACCCGATCGCCTGGTCTCGATCCACCCGTCCCGCTTCAGTGCTGCCAGCACTCGCGCTGCCTTGGCCATGTGCAGCACAGTAGAGCACAGCCATGTCAAAGCCGGCTGAGCTTGCAGCATCAGCTGCATATTCTGCGACCTGAAGGCAGAGCCGCGTTGTCGCGGCATGAAGAACTTCACCGAGCTGACTTCAGCACCCTCCCATGTTCCGGCGCCGTCTGCTGACCGGCTGCGGCTGGCAGTGGCTGCGTATCTGGCCCGGTTCAAGGGCTCCTCCCGTGAGCACACCGAATCTGACCTGCGCTGCTACCTTGCCTGGTGCGCCGAGCGCGGCCTGGACCCACTGGCCGCACGGCGGCCGCACCTGGAGCTGTACATCCGGTGGATGCAGGAGATCCGGCGATTCAGGCCCTCCACCGTGTCACGGCGGTTCTCGGTAACGGCCGGCTTCTACCGAACCTGCGTCATCGACGGCATTCTGGAACATTCCCCCGCCGAGCACGTCCGCCGCCCCTCAGTCCCTGCGGAATCACCGACCCTTGGGTTCACTCACCTGCAGTTCGAGGCCCTGCTGGCCGCCGCCCGGCAGTCGCCGAACCCTTGCGACTTTGCGCTGGTGGCCATGCTCGGGCTGCTCGGCTTGCGGATCTTCGAAGCCACTGGCGCCGACATCAGTGACCTCGGCGAGGAACATGGCCACCGGGTGCTGCGCGTGTGCGGCAAGGGCACCAAGGTCGTCCTGGTCCCGCTGCCGCCCGCAGTAGGCAGGGCTATCGAACGGGCCGCTGGAATCCGCACGCGCGGGCCGGTCCTGCTCAACAGCCGCGGCACCCGGATGGACCGTCACGCAGCTACCCGCCGCCTGAGGCACCTCGCGGATCAAGCCGGCATACAGACGACCAAAGCACACCCTCACATGCTCCGCCACACATTCGT
>JBEKCN010000860.1:0-2915 GCA_050014855.1 Streptosporangiaceae bacterium
GCCCGCCACCGCCGCAGCCGCGGCCAGGGCATTGAGCGCGCACGTACGGGCCAGCGCGGCGGCCTGCTCAGCCGTCACGCCTTCACCGACCTTGCCCATGGCCAGGAGCTTGCCATCAGCCAGCGGCAACTGCCCGGCGGTGTACACGAGCGAACCGCTACGCAGGGCTGGCACGTACGAGCCGGCGGGCGTGGCCACCGGCGGCAGGGTCAGGCCCAGCCTGGAAAGACGCTCCTCGGGCGTGCTCACCGCAGACCCGGAGGCTCCGGAGCCTCCGGAGCCTCCGCGGAGCTGGCCCTCACAGTTTGGGCCGCTTCATGTAGGCCACCAGCTGCTCAGGGTTCGGCCCGGGGACCAGCGCCACGAGCTCCCATCCGTCATCACCCCAGTTGTCCAGGATCTGCTTGGTGGCGTGCACCAGCAGCGGTACGGTCGCGTACTCCCACTTCTGCATGGGGATGACCTTAGCGGCTGGGCCGCAGCCCGGCGCCAGCTCCCCGCCGGTGCTACGGCTCAGCCTGCTACGGCGAGGCCGGGGCCTGCGGAGACTCCCGAGACTCCCGAGACTCCCGAGACTCCGGGTTGCTGGGGCTGGCTGGCCGCGGCTTCCGCGGGGTCGACACCCGCGGCTTGCGATCCCCGGTGACCCTCGGCTTGCGCGGTATGGCCGCCCGGGCGGCCATACCGTTCCGGCCGGCCCCGTTCGGCCCGGCCGGAAGCGTGCCCGAGCCTGCCACATCCGCGCCGCCGGCCCCTCCGGGATCCGCGACCGCCTCGCTGGGCAGATCCGCCGCCGCGAGATTCAGCGCGGCGGGCAGCTCCTGCGTCGTCTCGGCAGGCGAGGGAATGGCGGGGATCGGCGGCACGTCGACGATCGGGCTGATCTCGGGTACTGGATCGACGTCGGTGACCGGGGCAACCTCGGGGACCGGCGGGGCCGACGCCTCCTCGAGCTCCGGCACGTTGGACATGGAGATCTCCGCCTCGGCCTCGGCGACCTCGGCGTCACCGAGATCCTCGGGCTCGTCGGGTCGCGCGACGGGCTGCGGCGGGCCGGGCGCCATCTTCTCGAAGAACCGGAGGAGCTCGACCGGGACCGGCATGATCAGCGTGCTGTTGCGCTCACCGGCCACCTCAACCATGGTCTGCAACAGGCGGAGCTGGAGGGCGGCCGGGTCCCTGGCCATCACGTTGGCGGCAGCGGCGAGGCGCTTGGACGCCTGGTACTCACCGTCCGCCGTAATGATCCGCGCCCGCCGCTCCCGCTCGGCCTCGGCCTGCCGGGACATCGAGCGCTTCATCCCTTCCGGCAGTGAGACGTCCTTGACCTCGACGCGCTCGACCCGGATACCCCAGGGCCCCTCGGTCGGCTCATCGATGATGCGCCGCAGCTCCCGGTTGACCGACTCACGCTCAGCCAGCAGCTGATCCATCTCGGACTGACCGATGATGGACCGCAGCGACGTCTGCGCCTGCTGGGCGATCGCGAACATGTAGTCCTGCACGTTCACCGTGGCCTTGATCGGGTCCACGACCCGGAAATACACGACCGCATCCACCCGCACACTCACGTTGTCCTTGGTGATGCCCTCCTGCGCGGGCACCGCCATGGCCACGATCTGCATGTTGACCTTCTGCATGCGGTCGCCGATCGGGCGCAGGAACGTCAGACCGGGCCCCCGCACCTCGGGCAGCACCCGCCCGAAGCGGTAGACGATGCCCTTCTCGTACTGCTGCACCACTCGGATTGCCCGCCCGGCCGCAGTCAGGCCGGCGATCACGAGTAGCACGATGATAACGACGATTGCTGCGACCATCGGAAATCACCTCTCTTCGATCCCAGCGTAGTGAGAATTACCTCACGCGCCAGCCGGGGGCGGCCTAAAGAACTACCGGGGCGGATATAGCCTCGCAGTAATGAGAGCACGGGACAGCGACTGGGAGGGCGTGCGCCTGCACGTCGTCACGGGTAAGGGAGGCACCGGCAAGACGACCGTCGCGGCCGCCCTGGCTCTGGCGCTCGCTCACGACGGCCGTAAGGTGCTCCTGATCGAAGTCGAGGGGCGGCAGGGACTCGCCCGGCTCTTCGACTGCCCGCCGCTGCCCTACGCGGAGCGGAAGGTCGGTATCGGGCCCGGCGAAGAGGACCGGGCGGGCGGCGATCTGTACGCGCTGGCCGTCGACCCCGAAGGTGCGCTGCTCGATTACCTGGAAATGTTCTACGGTATTCGCCACGCCGGCCAGGCGCTGACCCGGCTGGGCCTGGTCGACTTCGCCACCACGATCGCGCCTGGGCTGTCCGATGTGCTCCGGACCGGCAAAGCCACGGAGGCGACACGGCGCAAGGCCGGCGGCCGCGAGGTCTACGACGCGGTGGTCATGGACGCGCCGCCGACCGGCCGGATCGGCCGCTTCCTCAACGTCAGTGTCGAGGTGTCCGGCCTGGCCAAGGTGGGCCCGGTGCGCACGCACGCCGACACCGTGGCGCGGGTGATCCGGTCCCCGCAGACCGCCGTGCATTTCGCGACCACGCTGGAGGAAATGCCGGTCCAGGAGACCCTGGACGGCCTCGCGGAGATGCGCGAGCTCGGTGTCCAGCTTGGCGGGATCTTTATCAACAAGGTCTACCCCGCTGGCCTGCCGGAATCTGATCTGAAGGCGGCCGCCGAGGGTCATGTCGACGAGGCGGAGATCGCCCTGGGGCTCAAGGCGGCCGGGCTGGCCGACGCCCAGACGCTCGCGGCCGGGCTGGCCGTCGAGCTGATCGAGCACGCCCGCAGCGTGGCGCTGCAGGAACGTGAACGACGTGAGCTGGCCGGGGCCGGGCAGCCGCGCTACGAGCTTCCGGCCATTACCGATGGGATCGATCTGGGCGGGCTGTACAGGCTGGCCGAGGTACTGCGGGAACAGGGGGC
>JBEKCN010000861.1:0-2915 GCA_050014855.1 Streptosporangiaceae bacterium
AAGCGGCCGGGTTCGGCCCAATCGACCCGGCCCTGGCCCGCGACCTCGTCGGCCAAGCCGCCGGTAACCCAGGCACGGCCTGGTGCATCACCGTGACCGACCCCGCCGGCCACCCCGTCGCCCATGGCTGCGCCCGCCCCGGCAAACCCAAACGCAAACCACCACGCCGCACCCAGCCACCCGACGCCGGCGAGCGTCCGCCCGGGTCCAGCACCAGACGGACCGGACACCGCAGCAGGCCGCCCGGTCAATCGCCACTCGGCACCGCCGGGCCGTCCAGCGGATACGGGACCTGGCGGCTACAGCTGCCCACCCGGAGCGAAACAGCACCGCACGGCCCGCACGGCCCGCACGGCCCGCCGGATCTGACCGTGGACCTGGAACCCCTCCCGGTCACCAGCTGCGACCACCGCCACCGCAGCGCCGGCCACAACCCGAGCCCCCGGCTGCGCCACCTGGTGGAAATACGTGACGGGGAATGCGACTATCCGCCCTGCCGCCGCGTCGCGGCCCGCTGCGACTTCGAGCACACCATTCCCTGGGAGGACGGCGCGCTGACCTGCGCGTGCAACGCTGGGCCCCGCTGTCGTCATCATCACCACCAGAAGCAGCACCCCAGCTGGCGACTCGACCAGCACCAGCCCGGCATCCGCACCTGGACCACCCCCGCCGGCCGCACGTATTCCACCGGACCCACCACCTACCCGATCTGATCCGTGCCCCGGGCCTGCGGGAAGCGCGGCGCCGGGGTTTCCCGGAGCAGGGCGGTGACCTGGTCGCCGGACAGCGCGGGAGCGAAGTACCAGCCCTGCGCGGTGTCACAGCCCAGCGCGGCCAGGCGGCTGGCTTGCTCGCTGGTTTCCACACCCTCCACGGTCACGTTCAGCCCGAGGGTGTGAGCCAGGCCGGTCAGCGCCGCGATGATCGGCTCGTCGGCCGGGCCGTCAGGCCACACCTCACGGATGAAGGACGCCGACAGCTTCAGCGCGCCGACCGGAAGACGGCGCAGGTAGGCCAGATTGGAGTAGCCCGACCCGAAGTCGTCGGCCACGATCCGCACGCCCATGGCCGACAGCGTCTGCAGTGTCTCCAGCGGGCGGCTGTCCGCCTCGACCAGCGCGCTCTCGGTCAGCTCGAGCTGAAGCAGTTCGGGCGGCAGGCCCGTTTCGGCCAGGGTCCGGGCCACGTCGCCGACGAAACCAGGATCCTGTGCCTGCAGCGGGGAGAGGTTGACGCTGATAAACACAGCCTTACCGGCACTGATCTGCCGCCATTCGGCAGCCTGGCGGGACGCCGTGGCCATCACCCAGCGGCCCAGCGGGGTGATCACGCCGCTCTCCTCGGCCAGCGTTATGAACGCCTCGGGCGAAAGCTGGCCCAGCGTCGGGTGGTTCCAGCGCAGCAGCGCCTCCAGGCCGCACAGCCCGCCGCCGGGCAGGCTGACGATCGGCTGGTAGACCACGGTGAACTGACCCGCATCGAGGGCGGACCGCAGCGAGGCGCTCAGCGCCAGCCGGGCGTTGTCGTCGGCGTCCCGGGCCGGATCGTAGATGGCCCAGTGCCCGGGGCCCTCAGCGCGGGCCCAATCCAGGGCCCGGTCAGCGTCCTTGACCAGGTCCGCGGCCCGGGCCCCGGCTGCGGGCCGGTCAACGATCCCGATGCTGGCGGTGATGCACACCCGGTGCCCGCGAAGGCTGAAGGGCTGCTCGATCCGGGCCAGTATCTCGCGGGCCAGCGTCACCGTGGCGTCACGCCCGCCGGAATCCGGCACGAGCAGGACGAACTCGTCACCGGCGACCCGGGCCACGGTCGTCGTCGGCGCGGTGAGCTGGGCTTCCAGCCGGTGCGCGACCGCCGCGAGAAGCTCGTCCCCGACATCGTGGCCCAGGCTGTCGTTGATCGGCTTGAACCCGTCGAGGTCGAGGAGGCAGATACCGATGCGCTGACCGGGACCGACGGGATTGTCCACCGCCGCGGTGAGCCGGTCGAGGAACAGCGCCCGGTTGGCCAAGCCGGTCAGCGGGTCGTGCCGCACCTGGTGGGAAAGCTGGGCGCGGAAGATGGTCTGCGCGTCGGCCAGGGTGCGCTCGCGCAGGGCCTGGATGTAACCAGCGGCCACCGCTTCCTGAATCGCGCTGGTCCCGGCGCTTTCTGGTCCGTTCCAGGCCCGGGCGGTGTGGCGGGCGATGACGGTAAGGCTGCGGCCGAGCGCGTCCACGTCCACGAAATTTGCCGCGACCAGGGCCGCGCCGATCTCCGCCGCCCGGCGCGGCTGGAACGGAACCTCGCGGGCGCTGGCCAGCATCCGGACAGCCAGGGGGTACAGCATTTCGGACAGTGCGGCGGAGCGGGCGAAGCCGTGACCAGACGTGGCGAGCGCCGAGACCCATTCGTCCGTGAACACAACGCACGGGTCCCGCTGCGGGGCCGCTTCGGCTGGGCCGCGCCGCGCGCTTTCCCGGCTCTGCTGGTTCATGTCGGCTCCTGCCGCACGAGGGTCACGCTAATCCGTTCGGCCAGATCACCATACGGATACCCGCTTGGCCTGATCACATTCGGCTTGTTACATAATGCAATCGCAATAATACTTCCAGTGTCGAATGAGAACTCGGCAGAATGTTATTCATGGGCCCGGGTGTCCGACTTCTCCTCCTTTACGCTAAACGCTTCAGGGGTATTTTTGGGCGGCAACCGGAAACCTGGCAATGGTGAAGGCGGCAGCCACAGGAATCCGATGGCCGCGATCCACAGGCTGGGCCGGATGCCGATGATCGTGCCGAGCGCACCGGCCGCGAGCGAGCCCGCCGGGCGGGTGCCGTAGTTAACGGCCTGGACCGCCCCGGTGACCCAGGACCAGAGCTGGTCCGGGATGACGGCGGCGAAGATGGATCCGATGCTGATGTCCAGGATCATCA
>JBEKCN010000862.1:0-2912 GCA_050014855.1 Streptosporangiaceae bacterium
GCCCGTTTTGACGGAGAACGGCCTGCGCTGCGGCACTGGCTTCTACGCTGCCACTGTAAACGATGAGCACGGACCCCATCGAGCCCAGGAGCACGTGATCCGGGAGAACGGGCGCCAGGAGCGGTGAGAAACGCGGAGGACACGCCACCCGATGGCTTCGCCCGTGTTGACGGGCCACCGGGACCGGTCAGCAGTCCTCCGGGACGGTCCCCTCGCCAGCCGACCGCGCCATGGGGCCCCGCCCCGCAGCCGCCAGGCCCACCCCCCTACGAGCCCGGTCCAGGTCCAGGTCCCGTCCCGGCCGATACCGGCGAGGGGCCACCATCCGGCGTGCGGCCAGCTCCTGCCTGGTCCCGGTCAGTACCATCGGCGCCGCATGATCCGGTACTGCCTCCACCGGAGCCGGCGACCCGCCAGCCAGACCAGGCACCATCCGGCCGGGGCACCACGGCCCGCTCACCGGCCCAGCGCCCACCGGCCCAGGACCCACCGGCCCAGGACCCACCGGCCCATGACCCACCGGGCCGGGCGCCCGCGGCTCCGGCGCAGCGCTCACCGGAGCCGGACGCGCGCCGTTCGGCCCCTACCGCCGCCGCGCTGGGCTCAGCCTTGCCGGCGGATCCGGATCCACGGCGCCGGGGGCCCCAGCCCGCACCCGCCGGTCCGGCCCCCCGGCCCGCCCCCGCCGGTCCGGCCCCCCGGCCCGCCCCCGCCGGTCCGGCCCCCCGGCCGGGAATCCGGCCTCCCGCCGCGGCTCCGGTCGCGGTGGCCGGGGTCACGCCCCGCCACCTGACCGGGCCTCCCGGGTCCGCCGCGCGGGCCCAGATCCCCTATGCGCTCGCGCTGATCTGCCTGGTGGGCGGGATTGTATGGGCCTGGCGCGGATCACACGACGTCGGCAACGGCGCCGGGCTCGTCGGCGGAGGGCTGTTGGCCGCTGCCGTCGCCCGGCTGCTCTTGCCGCCCCACGCGGTAGGACTGCTCGCCAGCCGGCGGCGGTTCGCTGACGTGCTGGCACTCGGCGCGCTTGGCGCCGGGCTGCTGCTGATCGCACTCGTGCTGCCGCCGACTTGACCGCGGCGGGCAGCCTCGTGGCCGGCGAACCTCACCAGGGGCCTGGCCAGCAGATGAAGGGAAATGAACTAGCATGTCCAAGATCAAAGTGGCGAACCCAGTCGTCGAGCTCGACGGTGATGAGATGACCCGGATCATCTGGCAGCTCATCAAGGACGAGCTGATCCTCCCGCACCTCGATGTCGAGCTGGAGTATTACGACCTGTCGATCGAGAACAGGGACGCGACCGACGACCAGGTGACCGTAGACGCCGCGAACGCGATCAAAGCCCGCGGCGTCGGCGTCAAGTGCGCCACGATCACGCCGGATGAGGCCCGGGTCACCGAGTTCGGGCTGAAGAAGATGTGGAAGTCGCCCAACGGCACCATCCGTAACATTCTCGGTGGCGTCGTGTTCCGCGAGCCGATCGTGGTGTCCAACATCCCGCGCCTGGTGCCCGGCTGGACCAAGCCGATCATCATCGGCAGGCACGCGCACGCCGACCAGTACACGGCCAGCGACTTCGTGGTGCCCGGGCCCGGCACGGTGACGATCTCCTACGTCCCGGACGGCGACGACCGGCCGATCGAGATGGAGGTGGCGAAGTTCACCGGCGGCGGCGTCGCGATGGGCATGTACAACTTCGACGACTCGATCCGGGACTTCGCGCGGGCGACCATGCGGTACGCGCTGGCCCGCCGGTACCCGCTGTACCTGTCCACGAAGAACACGATCCTCAAGGCCTACGACGGCCGGTTCAAGGACCTGTTCGCGGAGATCTTCGAGTCCGACTTCAAGGCCGACTTCGAGGCGGCCGGGATCACCTACGAGCACCGGCTGATCGACGACATGGTGGCCCAGGTCCTCAAGTGGGACGGCGGCATCGTGTGGGCGACCAAGAACTACGATGGCGACGTCCAGTCCGACATCGTCGCCCAGGGCTACGGCTCACTCGGCCTGATGACGAGCGTGCTGATGACGCCGGACGGCAGGACGGTGGAGGCGGAGGCCGCGCACGGCACCGTCACCCGGCACTTCCGCCAGCACCAGCAGGGCAGGGCCACCTCCACCAACTCGGTGGCGTCCATCTTCGCGTGGACGCGCGGCCTGGCGCACCGCGGGCTGCTGGACGGGACGCCGGAGGTGTCCGAGTTCGCCCTGGCCCTGGAGCGGGTCTGCGTGCAGACGATGGAGACCGGCCAGATGACGAAGGACCTGGCCTTGCTTGTTGGCCCGGAAACGCCTTACCTGTCCACAGAGGAGTTTCTTACCGCCGTGGGCGAAAACCTGCGCAAGGAACTGGCCGGCTGAGCGGCTGCACCTTCCAAAATACCGAGAACAAGGGAGATCTCCGGATATGGCACGCAAAGGGAAGGTGACCGTCGTCGGGGCCGGCTTCTACGGGTCGACCTCCGCACAGCGGCTCGCCGAGTACGACATCTTCGACGAGGTCGTACTGACCGACATCGTCGAGGGCAAGCCGGAAGGCCTCGCGCTGGACATGAACCAGTCGCGGCCGATCGAGGGCTTTGAGACCAAGGTCACCGGGCAGACGACCAGCGCCAGCGGCGAGGGGTACGAGGCGGTCGGCGGCTCGGGCATCGTGATCATCACGGCCGGCCTGCCGCGCAAGCCCGGCATGAGCCGGATGGACCTGATCGAGACCAACGCCAAGATCGTCCGGAACGTCGCGGAGAACGTCGTCAAGCACGCGCCTGAGGCGGTGCTGATCGTCGTGTCCAACCCACTGGACGAGATGACCGCGCTGGCGGCCAAGGTGTCCGGGTTCCCGCACCACCGGGTGATGGGCCAGGCCGGCATGCTCGACACCGCCCGGTTCAGTAACTTCGTCGCGGAG
>JBEKCN010000863.1:0-2910 GCA_050014855.1 Streptosporangiaceae bacterium
ATATAACTACTATAAATTGCATGGGGATATACAACAATGGAACATAACAGAGCTGTAAAGTATTACGAGGATCTTACTTCTTCCGGAATGTCAGAGCAGCAAGCCAAGGTTCAAATAAATATGTTAGATTCGGTTATTGAAAATTTGGCTACTAAAGATAATTTAAAAACAGAAATAAATAATTTAGAGGTACGATTAGATTCCAAATTAGATTCTAAACTTAGTGTTTTGGAGTCAAAATTAGAAACTAAAATAAATGAATTGAAATTCCAATTTAGTGCTGAACTTAGAACTTTATATAAATTAGGTATAGCTAGCGTTGTTGGGATCACTACATTGCTTTTAAATTCTAAATTCCATTGGCTAAGTTAAACAATCCTTGACCTACCTTCTGGTTTGTTGTATAGTTAGTCTCAAAAATAATAATAAATGGTGATGAAAAAATGATTATGGGTGTAATAGGTTTCTTAGCAATAGCGTGGATTTTAGGGGTGCTTTGCTATTAAAATTTAGTTTGCTATTTTTTCTCTATTCCAATTTTTTTAAATAAATTAGGTATGGCTCGTATATATTTTTGATTAAGTCGAGGAGTGTTATATTTTTTTCCATAGCTACTTTGAAAATCTTGACTATTTGCTAATCCTTCTACTAATTTTCGTTTAGCTAGAGATAAGTCCCCTTGCCCAGTTTTTTTAGCTTTAGCTACCATTTGTTGATATTTAACTATATGTGGATCATAAATTAATTGAGCAGCCTTACTGTAGTCTGCGCCAATTTTTCTATATTTTTCAACCAAATGAGGATTACCGTTGTTCTTAAAGCTTTGTTCTATATTGCGTATAGCTTTATTTTTTATACCTTCTGCAATATCTAAAGATCGCTTTTCATAATCAAGTAATCCCCTATATTTTGCTTCGTCTTTAAGCTTATTTACTATTTTACCAGCATCGCTTTGTAACTTATGGGCATTTGCATATGTTGGATCTTTTAAATATTTTTTTGCTATATGTCGTATCTTTGTAGAATTACTACCTAATGCTGCTTTATTTATATCTTTCAGTCGAATATTTGCAACATTTGGAACATCGCTTGCCCCTACGTTATGTACCTCTTCTTCCATTGCATTGTATATATTTTTAAATTTTACTTTTATTTCGTTTGGTATTATTTCTCCCATTTCCTGAGCCACTTTATTAGTACGTAAATTCCATCCTTTTTTTAATGCTTTCCCTGCTAAGTTAGCTCCGCTAGCTATTAATACCTCGGTAACAGGGTTTCGATTTTGACCAGCCGCATGAAGTCCATAAGTACCAGCTGTTTGTGCGGCTTTTCTAAGCACGTTTGATGTTGGAGCAATACCTTTCCCAGCAAGCTTATTAATACCAGCATATTCCATGAGCGCTGCTAAAAGAGAATCTCCATGTTGAGATTCTTCGTCACGTCCTGCTATTTTATGTAGATTTGTATGAGGGATGCCTTTATATGTACCCAATAAATCTTTGTCAACTATTCCTTTTCTTCCTAAATAATTTATAATATTTGGAGCTAAATTAAACGATCCCTCTAAAAGATTTACTAACCCTTGTCCAACATTTCTAGAGGCACGAAATGGATCGTTAATAATTTGTCCGAACGCTCCATGTAGTTCGGGGGCTGCACTCATTAATCCATTTAACAAAGCAGGGCCAACCGCTTTTGCTCCACTCCAAGCGTCTTCGCCTATACCGCCCCATCCTTGGGGTTCTGGATTTTCGTATTGGCTCCAATCAAATTTAGGTTTATCTTCGTATTTGCTCCAATCAAATGAAGCATCCCCTGGCTTATCTTCGTATTTACTCCAATCAAATTCATTTTCCACAACTATTCTCCTTCGGCTAGCTTGCCACCAGCTTTGAGTGCTTGTTGTAATTGGTTTGCAGGTATAGTATGACTTTTTCCATTAAAAATAACCTTAACATTACCAGAAGAACTGCCGTTTTTTAATATATTAGAAAATGCATCTCCTTTATCTTTTGATTGTTTGGTTCCAACCATAGATTGTATTCTAGCTTCTAAACCCTTTTTTAATGCACTATTTATATATTTTTGCACCCCTAGTCTAACTTCTTTGCTAACTGTAAAGCCAGGGATTTTAAATTTAGTTAATGCATCTTCTTGAGCTTGTTTTAATGCTTCTTGCGCATTACTTCCATTAGCTATTTTTGCTCGTAATGCAGTTATTTCTGGTTGGACAGCTCGTGCTCCTAAAAATTTAATCAATTTTTCTTGATCTTCACCCTTGTTCGACAAAGCATCTTTAATTTGTTCTGGAGAATAACCATTAAAGGTTTCTCCATATATTGCGATATCCTGTGCTACCAGATCATCCAGTGAATCTAATTCCGCTCCGGCTGCTACAGCAGTATTAATATCGGTTCTATTTTTAGCAGTAGGATAATATTTAGTGGTATCCTTATCTAAATCAATACCCTTTTCTTCGGCGTATTCTTTAAAATTTGTTCCTTTAAGCCAATGGTCTACTGTTTCTTGTGGATTCCACCCATTAGCTTTTCCTAGTCTAAACAGCTCAGCTTTTTGATCTGGTCCCATCATATTAAGTTGTCTTCTTCTTTCTTTAGAAGAAGTAGCATCATTGTCTCCACTAGCACCACCATTTTTCCAATATGCTGCATGGGCTATTTTTTGTCGTACATCGGCCTGTTCTTGTTGCTCTGCATATCTAGCCTTAGCTTCTTGTATTTGATTAGCAAATTTAAATTTATCTGGCGCATATTGTGCCTCAGCGCCTAAAATAGTATTTTGATGCCCTAAGCCTTCATTCTTTATTCTTCTATCTTCGGAATCCTCACTAGTTTTGAGTCCAGCTAAAATATCAGAAAATCTACTTCCTAGCTTCATAGGCTCTATGTT
>JBEKCN010000864.1:0-2907 GCA_050014855.1 Streptosporangiaceae bacterium
GGGTCCGGGAGGCTGGTACGAGCCGGATGACGGATACCGGTCGCGGACGGCCCGGACGCCGGTCGGCGGATACCAAGGCGAGGCGCCGCGGCAAGGCGAGGCGCCGCCGCGGCGCGGCGGACGGCGGGGCCGCAGGCACCGCGGGCTGACCATCACCGCGATCACCGTCGTCGTCCTGCTCATCCTGCTGATCGCCGCAGACCGGGTGGCGGCGGGCATCGCCGAGAACGAGGCCGCCAATCAGATCAAGGCGCAGGGATTCCCGGTCAAGCCGAAGGTGACGATCGAAGGATTCCCGTTCCTGACCCAGTTGGCGGCGCGTAACTTCCATCAGGTCGACATCACCGCGGACAACGTGACCGAGGGACCCGTCGACATCGCGAGCATCAACGCCACCCTGCACGGCGTGCACATCACGTCCGGCTTCAACGGCGCGACCGTCGATCAGCTGAACGGGACCGCGCTGATCACGTTCGCCGGGCTGAGCCACGCGGGGGGCATCGGGGACGGGATCACCTTGTCCGACGGAGGCAACGGGGAGGTAAAGGCGTCCATCAACCTTGGGTTCATCAGCGGAAACGCCTTCGCCCAAGTGGCGAAGGCCGGACCGCACCAGATCAGCGTCCGGGTGGTCTCGGCCGACGGGATCCCGCTGTCGGCGCTCGGCCCGTTGCAGAGCTTCACCGTCACGGTGCCCCACCTGCCGGCCGGGATGACCATCCAGAACGTCAGCGTGACCGGGCAGGGCGTGCTCATCGGCATCGCCGGGACGAACACGAGCTTCAGCCAGTGAGGGCCGGGGGCCGTAACCGCTTCGCGCAGCGGCTGTTCACGCCGCTCCCGGCGCGCTACGACCGACTGGCGGAGATCCTGTCGATGGGCCAGAACGGCCGCTGGCGGCGGGAGATGGTCAGCCGCATCGCCGCGCATCCCGCGCGGGCGGCGGCCGCACCGGCGGCGGCCGCAGCCGAGGCCGGCCGGCCGCCGGGCGGCGGCTCAGCGCCGGAGCCGCCCCTCGTCCTCGACGTGGCCTCCGGGACCGCCGGGGTCGCCATCCAGCTGGCCGCGCGGACCGGCGCCCGGGTCGTCGGCGTCGACCTGACCGAGGCGATGCTGCGGCAGGGCCAGGCCAATGTGGCGGACGCGGGGCGAAGCCGCAGCATCGGCCTGGTGACCGGGAAGGCCGAGCAGCTGCCGTTCCCCGACGCCAGCTTCGACGCGCTGACCTTCACCTACCTGCTGCGTTACGTGGACGATCCGCAGGCGGTGCTGACCGAGCTGGGCCGGGTGGTCAAGCCGGGCGGGACGATGGCGAGCCTGGAATTCTGCGTCCCGCCTTCCGCCTTCTGGCGGGCCTGGTGGGTGCTGTACACACGGATCATCCTGCCCGCCGGCGGGCTGGCGCTGGGCGGCCGGGCCTGGCTGCGGGTCGGCCGGTTCCTCGGGCCGAACATCACCGGCCACTACCGCCGGTACCCCGTGCCGTGGACGGCCGAGGCGTGGCGGCGCGCCGGTTTCACTGGCGTGCATACGAAGATCATGAGCCTGGGCGGCGGCCTGGTCATGTGGGGACAGCGCACCCGTGACTGACCGGCCGGCCTACTACGCCGCCCGGCCGGGACAGTGGCGGGACTGGTGGACGCTGCTGCATCCGCCGTACACGGCGTGGCACCTGTCCTACGTGGTCATCGGGGCCATGCTGGCGCCGCGGGTCTACGTCAACCGGCTGCTGTACACAGTGGCGGCGTTCTTCCTGGCCGTCGGCGTGGCCGCGCACGCCCTCGACGAACTGAACGGCCGCCCGCTGCGCACGGCCATCCCGGCGCCAGCGCTGATCGCCGCGGCCGCGGCGAGCCTGGCCGGCGCGGTCGCGCTGGGCGTTTACGGCATCACCCAGGTGGGCTGGATCCTGGTGCCGTTCATGCTGGCGGGTCCCATCCTGGTCATCGCGTACAACGCGGAGCTGTTCGGCGGCATCGTGCACAACGACCTCGGCTTCGCGGCCGCGTGGGGCGCCTTCCCGGTGCTCACCGGGTACGCCGCCCAGGACGGGAACCTGGCCCCGGCGGCCGTGGGCGCCGCCGCGGCGGCCCTCGCGCTTTCGGCGGCGCAGCGCCGACTCAGCACCCCGGCGCGGTACATCCGGCGCCGCGCGGGCCGGGTCGACGGCTCGATTACCCTGGCCGACGGGACCTCCGCCCCGGTAAGCACGGAAACGCTGCTTGAACCGCTGGAAGGGGCGCTGCGGGCGATGTCGTGGGGCCTGGTCCTGCTGGCCGCGAGCCTGGCCGTGGCCCGGCTGACCTAACCCGCTCCGCCCCGCACCGGCGAGGGAAACCGCAGATCGCACGGAAAGGCGGCACCGTTTTTCATCGAAATCACGCAAAGGTTGTATTGAACAGGCTTAAGACGCGTAGGCGGATCTGCTGCCTGCGAGCCATGCTTGGCTCATAATTGGGCTAACAGGGCCCGGCGAATGGGTATCGGGACACGGAGCGGTGATCCAGGTAATCACCGTGGCACCAAACGGGTGAGAAGCCGACAGGGAGCACCACGTGACAATCGGGACGACGGTCGATAACAGCGCACCGCCGCAGAGTTCCTCGGTGCGGACCATCATCCTCGGTATCGACCGCTCCGGACGGATCGTCCAGCATGACCGCATCGCCCCGGCGGTGCTGGGCCGGCCCGCCGATCAGCTTCTCGGCGCGAGCCTCAGCGACCTGCTGACCGAGGCCAGCCCCGCGGATAAGACCGATGAGTCCGGCGCCCCGGCCGGCCAGGGCGACATGGGCGCCGTAAATCCCGCGGGCCAGAGCAACGGCAAGAGCGCGGCCAACGGGACCGCCCCCGCGGGAGGTTCCGCGGGCCAGGGCACCCCAGCGGGCCAGAGCACCCCAGCGGATC
>JBEKCN010000865.1:0-2906 GCA_050014855.1 Streptosporangiaceae bacterium
CTAATGCCCTCAGATGGCTCCGGAAGAGTGACTCTCTCTGACGATTCAATATCCGCTCGCCTCTTGGGCCAGAATTTCTCCCGCAGCTCGGTAGCCTCGGCGGAGGCTATTCCGTCAATGCGATCGATAGTTTCCTGATAGCGGGGATCGATCAGCGCCGTGCGATCGACCCATATCGGGGAATTTTGGCCATGCTTCTTGCCAAGTGCCAGAGGCTTCCCGCCGAACTCTGCCCATCTGCCCGCGTTCACCGCCAGCAACTCAAGTGCAACGTCAAAGCAACTGACCGAGGCCGGCGAATCGGCAGGGATCTCGGAGCCTACCGTACCGTCAACGGTCCACTCGCAAGCGGTTAGCTTCTTGTCCATTTCGTTGGCGTGATCGGCCCAGGCGGGCGCCAGCTTCCATCCGTCTGTGAACCCCGGCACCTTTACCTCCCTGGCCACCCAAGTCGTATCCCGTCCGTGTCAGGATTTTACGGCATTATTCCCAATCCGGCACCCATAGCACCGGAGAATTCCCGCAGACCACAAGCCGAATGGAATACCACACGGCGTTCGCGTGGAGGGAAGGCCAGGCGGTCACCGCCCGACTGCTGGTCTGCCGGGTCCGCGACCTGAACAAGCAGGCGGCCCGCCGGACAGGACGAGCTGTTCCCGGCCTGGCGCCACCACGCCGTCGTGGAGCAGGAGTTCGCCGCCGTCGCCAGCGGCCCCGGCTCATCCTCCGGGGCATTCGCCGTTAACGCGGCCTGGCTGTCGATCACGGCCATAGCGCACAATCTGATCCGCGCCGCCGGTGCCCTAGACTAGCCAGCCTGGCCTTCGTGAAGGTCCGCCGCAGCGGCCTTACCAACGCGAAACTCCTGGCGCAGTAAACCGACCGGGAACGACCTCCCGGAATCGGCATGTGGATCGAGGACGAGGACGAATGATTCACGAGCAGTGAATAGGCCTATCCCGGCCTGACCTGGTTCGATGCAGCAGAGTGGAGCTGACTTGGGCGCGTATTGGGCGCACGCAGAACACTCTTTACGGGAGCGGCATGAACAGCCGCTACTGCGATCGGATTTCCCGCCATATCGGCGGGTCCGTGCGCGGTTGCCGTCAGCGGATCGACCACGCTCTGCGATCAGAGCCACCTGCAGATCGGCGCGCACGCCAGCTTCCGTGGCGGCATGGCTCGCCTCTGAGGACTCGCTCCGGGCTCCTCGGAGCCGGACACTGCTGATGGGTGCCGTTCTGCCGACGTACCTCATCGCGGCTATGAGAGTGCATCTGTCGAGGCGGGCTGGGGTAGTTCGGGTGGCCGTGGTTTCCAGGTGCCGTCGCCTCGGGCGGTCAGCAGTTTGAGGGACACTCTGATGCCATGCGGTCCGTTTTGTCCCCCTGGGTCGCGTGGCGGCTCCGGCCACGGTCTGGGCGATATGCTCGCATTATGGGCACGAACTATTTAATTTCGCGCAAGTGGGCGCTCAGCGACCGGTTCGCAATTACAGACGACACGGGGGTGCCGCAGTTCGACGTTCACGGCAGGTTCGCGTTCTCCCGGAAACTGTCCCTCCGCGATAGTGCGGGAGCAGAAGTCGCGGTCATCATTCGCCGGGGATGGCCGATGCGCTACGAAGTTCTCGCCGGCGGCCAGCTGACCACTGTGCGTCCTCGCGGATTCCTCGGCAAGCGCTTTGAGATCGACTCTCCTGCCGGCGTTCTGGAGGCACGCGGAAACTTCTCCGGCCGGCAGTACTCCGTCACTCGCGGTGGTGCGCCGGTGGTTGCGGTCACGCAGTTGCGGACGTTCAGGGAGCAGTTCTCCGTCGAAGTCTGCGACGGAGAAGATGCCCTGCTCATGCTGGCTGTAGTGCTGGCCATCGAGACCATCAGGGAAGACCGCCGCCGCAGTGCCGCCGCGGCGGCCAGTGCAACTGCCCCGGCAGGCAGCTGATGCCGCCAACTAGGAGCCGGGCGAAATCACGCTCTCGGCGGCATGAGAGGTCGTGTCCCGGGGAAGGTCAGATCCGTCGATCAAGAAATTTTGACAGGCATCACGGCCCGCCAGCGAATATGGTCCTGACTCCGCGCGGCACTCGTACCGTCGGTGAAACTGGTTCATCAGCGCCAGCGACGCTGCTCTATGTGCCGGACTGAGGCCTCGGCCGGGCCTTCAGGTTCTCGCGCCGAGGTCAAATACCACGAAATCTCGATAACTCCTCTGGGTCTGGTCATGGCCTTCCGGGCACAGACGGGTAAGGCAAATTATCTCGGGATAATCCACCTCAGAGGGGCCTTCAGCATCGCGGCACGCCATTAGTCGGCAAAGAGCAAAGACCAATCACCCCGCATATTAATGGCTATAAAACTGGAGAAACAATGGCCGCGGATCTGCAGCTAAACGCACACCCGCATTTTCGGCGGCCGCTAGCATTGTCTAGGCGCCGCATCGCGGCCGTTGGACGTCGGCGGAGCGTAACCGGCAGATTTGCTGCGACGGCAGTAACAAGACTTACCCACCGTCGTCGCTATAGCTGACGACATACAGGCCAGCACAAAAGTATGCGAGCACACAACATCCGCTATTCGGCAATGCCGGGTGTTTCCCGGGGCGGGCGCACCGGGACGCGAGCTTCCTCAGGTACCGGAGGCCATGTAGGCGGCCAGGATGTAGTTCGGGTGGCGGTCGAGGTTGTGGCGGGCTCTGTCGTACCGCATCGTGGTGCGCGGGTCGGCGTGGCGGGCGGCGATCTGGACGTCTCGCAGGTCGACGCCCGCGTCGAGCATGGTCGTGACGAATGTGTGGCGGAGCATGTGAGGGTGTGCTTTGGTCGTCTGTATGCCGGCTTGATCCGCGAGGTGCCTCAGGCGGCGGGTAGCTGCGTGACGGTCCATCCGGGTGCCGCGGCTGTTGAG
>JBEKCN010000866.1:0-2901 GCA_050014855.1 Streptosporangiaceae bacterium
GTCGACCGTGCTGGTCCGCCACAGGGCCGCCTCCCACAGCTCTACCGGGAGGAGCGAGCCGAAGTCCAGGTCCGGTGTGCTGGTCACCAGCGCGTGGGCGAAGTAGTTGCCAGGGCGGCCCGAATAATCAGCCCCGGTGAACACCACGTGCGCGGTGATGGCGGCGCTGGCCGCATCGCTCAGGCCGTAAGACAGGACGATCGGGTAGGCCTCCGGTTCGTCCGCCGCCGGTTCGGCCTGCAGCCAGCGCGGGGGCTCATAAACAGTGCGCTCCTCCACCTCGCGCAAGACATCGGGCGGGACACCCGGCGTGGCCGCGTTGAACTGGTAACCGCCGTAACCCGCCAGCCCGTGCTCGCAGGATGTGTAGAGGAGCTGCTGAAAGGCCATGCCAGCCTCACTTAACCGGGATGGTTCCGAACTGGGCCAGGATCCACAGGATCGGGCTGGTCACCCGGTACGGGCGGATACCGCGCGGGGGCACGCGGTTGTCCGGTGTGGGTGATTCGCCAAGGGCGGAGATGCCGAAGTAGCGGTACCGGCGGTAATTCAGCTGCGCGATCTTGTCGATGCGGGACCCGTTCCACCGGGCGAGCAGCCGCTGCATCTCGGTATGCACAGCCCGGCCATCCTGCTCGTCGAAGTACGGTGCCGTGGGTGCCGGCCGCCGCAGCGGGCTGGTCTCCCTGAGGTCGTGCAGCAGGGCGTCCATCTTGGTGAATACGATGGCCAGCGGCTTGCTGATCTGCCCGCCTGGCCCGCGTCCCGTCCTGGACAGCAAAAGCTCGGTGACGTTCTCCAGCACGTTGGCCGGCTCATCGTCGGTGGTTCCCGGGGTCGGCAGCCGGGTGCCCGGGGCGGCCAGCTCCTTCGCCCCGTCCATCTGCAGCGGATCCAGCAGCAGCAGGATGCCGTCGGCCGCTCCCAGGTACCGGACGTTCTGTTCCACCGACCGCTGGGATCGCAGGTCCTCACCGGCCGTGTCGAAGAACGACAGCAACGTGCGCTGGGGCTCGCCGCGGCGGCGGGGACCGGCCCGGCCCAGCCGCCTGTTCTGCTCTCGCGGGTCCCCGGTGGTGAACCGGAACACCAGGGGCGCCCGGTTGGGGGTCTCCGGTGCCGTGGTCGGGCGCAGTAGTTTCGACTCGCGGTACATCGGGTTTTCGTAGTCACGGACATATCGCTGCCTGGTGAAGTCGTCGGCGCCCGTGATCGCCGCGTTGAGCTGCTGCCCGGTCCGGTGCATCAGCTCGTGCACAAGCACGGTCATGAACACCGACTTGCCCGCCTCCTTGGCGCCGACCGGCACGATCAGGCGGCTGGGCAGCTTCCCGAAGTGCACCGGAAGCCGGCTGTGGCAGACCGGGCAGATTCTGATCGTGCTTTCTACCCCGCACGTGGGGCATCTGGCTGCGCTCAGCCGGCCGTCGGCGGTGAAGGGCGGCGGCGCCGCCCCCGAAAAGCCCGTACGCTGGCGAAGCAGCTCGTCGACCGCGCCGGGGCAGCGGTGGCCGTCCCGGCTGAGCTGGCCGGTGCACCGGAACTGGATCTCCGCTTCGGAGATCTCCTCGTAGCAGTAGGGGCAGTGCACGCGCGTACCGGGCCGCAGCCTCACCGGATCCTCATCTCCTCGGCGGGCGGCGGGAAGAGCAGGATCGGCTGGGCGTCGGCTCCGGACGCGGGGTCGGTGAAGCAGGCCAGCCAGGCCGGCCGCTGGGTCACCTCCACCGTGATCGTCGCCGGCACGGTGGCCGTGATCGGCTGCGGGCCGACGCGCTGCAGCGTGTCGCCCTCGGCGGCGTCGTCCGGCGCGTAATCGCCGGTCGATTCCACGACCAGCAGGGCGGGCAGCTGGGTCTCCCGCTCGGCGGACAGCTCGATGAGGCGCTGCCGGGGGCGCAACCGGCTGATCCGGCGGATCCGGTAGTGCACCGCTATCCCCCGTGCCGGTACCCGGACCAGGACGCCGGGCGCGATGAGCCGCCCGCCCGGCTGCGGGTAGACGGCGTGCACCTCGACCGCCGTTTCGGCCGGACCGGATGTGATCGTGACACCGCCCTCGTCGCCGTACGCCCGGCGGGAGCAGCGCCGCTCATGGCCCGGCCAGCGCACCACGGCGTCGGTCGCGTCGTCGGGCCATACCCAGCCCAGGCGCACCTCGTCCTGCATCCGGTGCGCGGACAGGCTGCGGACCGGCTGGGCCAGCCGGACCTCGACGGCGTTGCCAACGGCTGCGACGTTGTGCCCCATGGTCAGGGCGAACAAGGAGCTGCGGCCGGGCGGCGGCGACAGCGCGACGACGTCACGGCCGTCGCCCGCCCGCTGTGAGATTTCGCGGACCAGCTGGAGCCGCGCCGTCTCCTCCGGCCGGAGCAGCGTACCGGCCGGCCACGGCGGCGGCTTGTCGGCCAGCACCAGCCGGACCTGCCCGTAGCCCGGCCGTGTCCAGGTGGCCAGCACCGACGCGCCGTCCGCTGACGTCCTGGTGCCCAGGTCGGTTATGGCTTTGGGGGCAGGTTCCGGCACAACGGGCTCGACCCATCCCGCTGCATGCCGGCGCCGGCCGCTCGGGGCCCGGTACACCGCCGTGATCCAGTAGTAGTACCGGACCCCGGTGCGCAGCCCGGTGTCGGTGAAATCGGTGGCCGACGCCTTCACCGTGGTCCCGTCGCCCGGGCCTTCCGCCGGGCGGTCGTCGCGCCGGGCGACCAGTACGGATTCCGCGGCCGGGTGCACCCGCCAGGTCGCGGTCACCGAGCTGGCGGTGGTCCGGACGGACACCTCGCGGACGTCGGGAGTGAACATGGTCCCCGGCGTGACGGCCGGCGCCGACCACGCCTCGCCGCCGCGGCTTGCGAAGACGCTGTAGAAAAGCTCGGCGCCGGGCGGCGCTTCGGTGTC
>JBEKCN010000867.1:0-2900 GCA_050014855.1 Streptosporangiaceae bacterium
AGGTGCGACGGGACAGCGAAGATGGCCTGGGACGGGCGATCGCCGATCAGCAGGTACCGGGCGACCAGGTCGGCCAGCGCGGGGCTCTCCTGAGCCACGATCGACAGCGCCAGGTCTATGTGCGCGAACGCGGCGCCGGCGGTGGTGACCCGCCCGTCGCGTGCGAGCGTCTGGCTCTCGTCGAGTCGCACGGCGGTGTAGCGGCGGCGGAATGCCGGGCCCAGCCACCAGCTGGTGGTGGCCAGCCGGCCGTCGAGCACGCCGGCCTCGGCCAGGAAGAATGTCCCGGTGCACGCCGCCGCCAGGGCGCTGCCGGCTATGTGAAGCGCCGTGACGTGGGCGAGTACGGGATGGTTCCGCACGATGTCCACGACCTGCCGCGACGACTTGAGGCCGCAACCGACCGCTGGCATGACCACCAGGTCGGGGACGATGCCCAGGTCCGTCAGCGGCTCGGTGGCCAGGCACAGGCCGTGCCCGGTGCGCACCGAGGCTTCGGTTCCGGCCACCGTGACGTCGAACGTGGGTACGGACGTGGCCACGTCCTCGCGCAGGGCGTTCGCGGCGGCCAGGACGTCCAGGACGGCACTCAGCCCCGAATCGAAGAGGTCCGGCACGGCGAGCACGGTGATCATCATGTCGGAAACAGTACTATTCTCGGCGGATCCGCCACTGCCGCATGCTCCCGTCTACCGGCTAGCGTTGGTTGCGAACCCAGCGAAAGGATCTTTCATGAGCGTCGGCCGAGGACTGCTCGTTTATCCTGGAGGCCCGGCCGGGCAAGGAAGACGAGCTCGCCGCCTTCTTGACCCAGGCCCAGCCGCTGGCTGCGGCTGAGCCCGGCACGGTCACCTGGTACGCCTTCAAGCTCAGCGACACCACGTTCGGTATTTTCGACACGTTCAGCGACGAGGCCGGGCGGCAGGCGCACCTGAACGGCCCGATCGCCGCAGCGCTCGGCCAGGCAGGCCCGGGCTTGCTGGCCAAGGACCCGGACATCCAAAGGCCCGACATCCTCGCCGCGAAGTGAGCGCGCTCCCAGCGTTATTGCGGGGCGCGCCGACTACCGGCGTACCAGCCCTCCTGGACGCCGGCCTGGCCGGGTGCCGCGCCGGAGCTGTGCAGCTGAGGCCGCTCCCGCGCCCGGCCGGGGTCGAGGACAAATCCGGTGGGCTACTGCGACGTGCGTGATGGCCGCACCGCGATCGTGGTATTCACGTGAAGAAGTGGGTTCGGGGCTGTGGCAGCCGAAGACCGTCGACGTCGAGGTCGATCCTCTCGTTGTAGAAGGCGACCAGGCCGGCGATGGGTAGCAGCTGGCGGGTCGGGTAGTCATAGGCCCAGGCGAGATCCTGGTGGCCGTCGCGCACCGTATCGCCGGTGCGAACCGACCAGTAGCCGCTGGTGACGCCCTTGTACGGGCAGGCCGTCTGCGTACCGGTGGGCACGAGATGGGCGAAGGCGACATCGGTGCGATCGAAGTAGTAGCGGGTCGGCAGGCCGGTCTCGAACACCAGCACCGGCGTGGCAGTCTCGGCCAGCGTGACCCCCTCGAGCGAGGCCCGGACGCGGCGGTGCGAGCGGAGCGCGTCGACGCGGACATACGGGTTGCGGGGATGCACGAAGACCTGCTCGTCCTCCTCGTACCAGGCATCGAGCGCGTCCCAGTCGAAGCGGGCCGTGCCGGCCACCCCGTTGATCGCGTCCCCGCCGAAGACCCGCACGGTGCCCGGCCGGTCCAGGCCGCCCGCGCGCAGGCCGTGGCGGCGTGCCGTGCCCTGGCGGAGCCGCTGCTCGTGGTGTTCGTCGACGAGGAAGCACGGGTCGACGTCCTCGGCCGGGATGTAGTACTGCGGGTAGTACGGCCATTCCCAGACGTACCGCGCCCGGGTGGTGTCGAAGATCTGCTCGCCGCCGAGGGTCGCCCGCACGCGGCGCGGCGCGGGTTCGACGTGATTGGTCTCTGCGACCATCTGCGGGTAGTCGTGATCGGCTGCGACGGGTAGGACGGTCATCGTGCCTCACTCCTCAGGTCGGCTGGTGTTGACGTTCCAGGTCTCGCCGGTAGCGTCGGTGGCCAGGTGTTGCATGAGCGAACGGGCGGATTGCCCGGGAGTTTCATCAGCGAGCCTTCTTCGTAGCTTCGGGCGAACCGCTCGTGCAGCGCGGCGCCGATCTTTGCCGGTGGCTGGGCGAGGATCCAGGCTTGCATGGCGGTGTCCGCCGATCCAGGGCGGCCGGTGCGGCGGGATGCACCGGCCATCGGGAAGCAGCGCGCCGGTGTCCTCGAACATTACGACGTCGTTGCAGAGCAGGCTCCATCCCTGTCCGGGATGAGACGTCGCGACGTGGGCCGCCTCGCGGTCGGATGCGTCCGCGGGCGGGCAGGGGGGTTGATGCTGGCACATGATGTACTCCGATCGTGTTGCCGGCGCTGAGGACCGGTGATTTGCATGGCGGTGATCACATGGTCCCGCGGGCCCCTCGACGATCGCGGGGGCCCGCGGGTGTTGGTGTACGACGCCACGGGCTCCGCCTTATGGGCGGGAGTGGTGCCTGCTGCTACCCCCGGCTGGCTACCTGGGCGGGAACTGGGAGCCCGGGAGGTTGGGGGGGCCGGGGGTTAGGGGTGCTGTCGCCGTGTAGCCGATGACCGCGCAGTTGATGTCGACTCCGACCGAGCCGTACAGCTGGGGCTGGCCGGTGGCCGGGTTGACCCCGGTCAGCAGGTCGGGCCGGCTGTAGGCCAGGTTCAGGACCTCGTTCTCGTTGATCTGCCGCTTGTTCAGGCCTTCGCTGACCGCCTTCGGGGTCCACATGCCGAGCTGGGCGTCCCACAGCGGGCTGTAGGCGTCGGCGTGCCGCGGGTCGGTCAGGGTCGGGAAGTCCCCGAACACGTT
>JBEKCN010000868.1:0-2899 GCA_050014855.1 Streptosporangiaceae bacterium
AGAAGCTCATCGCAGTCCCGGCCGCCGCACTCGCAGCCGGTCTCAGTCTCGCAGCATGCGGCTCTGTAAAGGCCCCTGCGGCTGCGCCGGCCGCGCCCCACAGCGTGGCTGGAGCACTGACAAAGCCCGCACCGGCCAAGACAACTCCTGCTGCCGCACCAGCACCAACTCAAGCTGCTGCTCTGCCGAAAGTCGCAACAAACAACGCGATAACTCCAGGGGCGCAGGCCGTAGAGCCATCCGCGATTTATTTCTCGGCTGATGGCAATGGTGACCTGACAAGGATCACTTGGTCGTCGTGGACGGCGCACAGCGCCGAGGGCTCTGGGTCGATCAATGTGAACAACTGCCAGCCTGACTGTGCAATGGGCACCACGGTGAACGTCCCTGTCTCGGTAGCCCTATCTGCTCCGACGAGCGGCAGCAGTCCCTACTTCACCGCGATCACGCTGACAGACAGCTCTGGCAACAGAAACACCTACGCCGCCGGCTCTAACGGCCTGATGAGAAACATCTCGAACGCGATGTACATCGCCGATATGCCACCGGCTTCCGCGCATACTGCCCGATCAAACGGATTGCTTGCCAGCGCGTGGTTCCCCGGTGACACTGTGATTTTTACGCTTGACCTGAGCAATAGTGCCGGTACGAATGTGCCGTACACCGATACCCTCACCGTGGACAACGGGATCATCACCTCATCCACCTCATCGCCCAGTTCCTAATCGTTGACCGTGGTGCCCTCCGGCGCACTGCGGAGAGCGATTCAGATGGAATCGTAAGGGGGGAGTAATGAGGCTGAGCGATCTGCCCGACCATAATCGTCCGGCCCGCGCGGCGATAACCATCGCTATCATCTTCGCCGTTATCTGGATTGTCCAGTTCGTCAACGTGGGCACCGGGTATCTGCTGGACGCAGACTTCGGCATCCGGGCGCACGTGCTGACCTCGCTGCCGGACATCTTCACCGCGCCGTTCCTGCACGAAAGCTGGTCGCACATAGAGGGCAACTCGATACCCCTGCTTATCCTCGGCTTCCTGGCCGCCTACCGGGGCCTGGCGAAGTTCGCTCTGGTGTCGGTCACCATCATCGTCGTCGCCGGGCTGTTTGTCTGGCTGGTGTCGCCGACCGGGACGGACACGATCGGCGCGTCGGCCGTCATCGCCGGGTGGCTCGGCTATGTGATGCTGCGGGGAGTGTTCGATCACCGGCTCCTCGACATCATCGTCGGCGCGGTAGCGGCGCTGATGTACCTTGGGGCGTTTGATCTGCTGCCCAACAATGCGGGCATCTCATGGCAGGGCCACCTGTCCGGCCTGCTGACCGGAATGCTGTGTGCCTGGCTCTTCAGGACCCGCAAGACTCCCTATCTGCCGGAAACCGACGCCGTACCGTCGCTCGGCCGCTAGCCCGTAACGACGTTGGCTATGCGGCCGGGGACGATGATGAGGCGCTCGACGGGTGCGCCGCCCGTGGCCCGGGCGAAGTCCTCATGCCCGGTCACCGCCCGCCGGATCTCGTCCTGCCCGGCGTCGGCCGATACGTCGACGGTGAACCGCACCCTCCCGTTGACCTGCACCGGGAGCCGTACGGTGGGCTCGGCGGCCAGGGCCGGGTCGGCGGCCGGGAACGGGACGTAAGCGAGCGATCCGGGGTGGCCGAGGCGCGACCACAGTTCCTCCGCGATGTGCGGCGCCAGCGGCGCCACCATCAGCACCAGCGGCTCCGCCAGCGCCCGCGGGAGCGCCCCGGCGGCCGCCGCGACCTGGCCGGCGTGCGTGGTCAGCTCCATCAGCCGGGCGATCGCGGTGTTGTACCGCAGGGCCTCCACGTCCTGCCGGACCACGGTGATCGTGCGGTGCAGCCGCCGGAGCGTGCCGGAGTCCAGTTCCTCGTCGCTCACCCGCAGCGCGCCGGTGGTCTCGTCGATGATGCTGCGCCACAGCCGCTGCAGGAAACGGTGCACGCCGATGATGTCGCTGGTCCGCCACGGTCGGTCGCTCTCCAGCGGCCCGGTCGCCATCTCATACAGCCGCAGCGTGTCCGCTCCGTACTGCTGGTAGATGTCGTCCGGGCTGACGCTGTTCTTCAGGCTCTTGCCCATCTTGCCCGAGCGCCGGGCCACTGGCCGGCCGTTGAACGTGTACCCGTCGGCCTCGTGTTCCACCTCGGCGGCCTGGACGTACATCCCGCGCTCGTCGGTGAACGAGTCGGCCAGAATGTAGCCCTGGTTGACCAGCCGCCGGAACGGCTCCCGGGTGGACACGTGCCCCAGGTCGTAGAGGATCTTGTGCCAGAAGCGCGCGTACAGCAGGTGCAGCACGCCGTGCTCCACGCCGCCGACGTACAGGGCGACCCCGCCGTCGCCGTCGAAGGCGGCATCCGCCGGCACCATCCAGTACCGGTCGATCTCGGGATCGATGCAGACCAGCTCGTTGGTGGGGTCGAGGTAGCGCAGGTAGTACCAGCACGAGCCGGCCCACTGCGGCATGGTGTTCAGCTCCCGGCGGTAACGCCGGGGCCCGTCGCCAAGGTCGAGGGTGACGTTCGCCCAGCCGGCCGCGCGGGCCAGCGGGGGGACCGGCGCGCTGAACTCGTCGGCCTGCGGCTCCGGCCGGAAGTCGGTCATCTCCGGCAGCGTCACCGGCAGCAGGTCCTCGGGCAGTGCGACGGGCCGGTCGCGGGAGTCGTAGACGATCGGGAATGGCTCACCCCAGTAGCGCTGCCGGGAGAACTGCCAGTCCCGGAGCCGGTACGTTCGCTTCGCCTGCCCGTGGCCGGTGCTTTCCAGCCAGGAGATCGCGGCCGCGATGCCTTTGGCCGTGCTCAGCCCCGTCAGCCCGAGGCCGCCGTCGCCAGTGTACGACCCGTCCCCCGTGAACGCGGCCGGCCAGTCCG
>JBEKCN010000869.1:0-2899 GCA_050014855.1 Streptosporangiaceae bacterium
AGGTACCTGCCGTGCATCCGGGCGAACGCGGGCGGCAGGGCCTTGTAGACGGCCATCGACAGCGTCGTCCGCGCCGTGGGCAGGATCGTCGTCTGGGTAGAGGCGGCCGCCGAGCTGAGCACCATCAGGACCAGCAGCCGGGCCAGGAAGACGCCGAAGCCGGAGCTGCCGAAGACCGCGGTGCCCAGGACGGAGAGCACGTCGCCGACATTGTTGGGGTTAGCCAGACCGATGCCCTTGGTCCCGATGCCCGCGAACGACTGGGCCGCGAAGATGACGATCACGTAGGTGACGAGCAGCACCAGCGTGGAAATGATCGCGGCGCGGCCGGGGGTCTTGTTCGGGTCGGCGGTCTCCTCGTTGACGGCGACCGCGGTGTCCCAGCCCCAGTAGATGAACAGCATCAGGATGAGGCCGTCGACCAACGCCTGGAAGGTGCTGATATGGAACGGGTTGAGCCAGGATATGGCGGGATGAACCGAGACGGGTGGGTGATGACCGGCCCCGACCCGGACGAGGGCCACCACGGACAGCACCAGCAGCATGACGATCTCGATACTGAGCAGGGCGCGCTGCAGCCGGGCCGAGACCTCGATGCCGCGGTAGCAGATGTAGGTCATCGCGATGATCCACAGCACCCCGACGAGCAGCACCCAGGGGCTGGTCGCGTCCGAGCCGATACCTTTGGCCCCGACGAGCAGGAACACGTACTGCCCCGCCACCTGGGCCAGGCTGGCCATGACGAGGATGTCGGCCGCAATGATGCCCCATCCGCCGGCCCAGCCCGTTCGCGGGCCGAACGCGCGACTGGCCCAGGTAAACGTGGTGCCGCAGTCCGGGTCGGCCTTGTTCAGCTCGCTATAGCCGATGGAGGTGAGCAGCATCGGGACGAAGGCCAGGACCGCCACGATGGGCGACTGCAGGCCGACCGCCACGACAATGAGACCGAGGGTGGCCGCCAGGCTGTACGCGGGGGCGGTCGACGCCACGCCCATCACGATGCTGGACACAAGCCCGAGCGCGCCGGGTTTGAGGCCCTTCTCGATCTGGTCTTCCGTCGGTCCGAGAGCCTCGTCGGCTGCGGTCATCTCGTACCCCCTCTAGCGTTACACCTGATGACGACGGTTCTAGCACATGAAACCGCTGACCACGAGGTTTTCAGTCGTAACAGGTGCATTTCACCGCTGGATGCGCGGGCAAAATGGCGTTGATCTACGGCATCCGCAGCTCCTCCTCACGCTGCCGGGCGGCGGACACCGGCCCGCGACCCGCCCGGCCCGTTCCGTAGGATCACGCATGTGCGAGACGACAAGGACATCCAGCGGATCCTGGCCATCGCGGCGCACCCCGATGACCTGGACTTCGGCGCGGCCGGAACTATTGCCCTCTGGACCGGGGCGGGGGTCGAGGTCGTCTACTGCATCGTGACCGACGGCGACGCCGGCGGCTTTGACGAGACGTTCCCGCGGGCCGAGATGGCGCCTCTCCGGCGCGCCGAGCAGACCGCCGCCGCCAAATGCGTGGGCGTGCACGACATCCGGTTCCTCGGTTACCCGGACGGCAGGGTTGAGCCGACCCTCGGCCTCCGCAAGGACCTGTCCCGGGTGATCAGGCAGGTCAGGCCGGATCGCATCGTGTGCCCCAGCCCCGAGCGCAACTACGCCCGGATCGGGACCAGTCATCCCGACCATCGCGCGGTGGGCTCGGCGGCGCTGGACGCCGTGTACCCGGATGCGCGTAACCCGTTCGCCTTCCCGGAGCTGGCCGGCGCCGAGGGGCTGGCCGCCTGGACGGTCGGAGAGGTCTGGATCGCCGGCAGCCCGGAACCGGACCACTATGTCGACGTGACCGCCACGTTCGCCCGGAAGATCGCCGCGCTGGGCGCACACGAGAGCCAGATCGGTCACCTCACCGGCCTGGAGGAACGGCTGCGCGGGCGGCTCGCCGCCACGGCGGAGCGCGCCGGCCTGGGCGATGGCCATCTGGCCGAGGCGTTCCAGGTCCTGGAGACGGCTTGAGCGGGCCTGGCCAGGTGCGTTGTCGGCCGGTCCGGTGGCTCGTCGCGCCTGGGATCACCGAATCCGGCCAGGTGGGAACTAAAGGCGGGAACTAAAGTAAGTGCCCTGGACCGTTGCCAGCGCCGTTGTTGGCCGGAGGAAGCGAACCGCACATGGCCATGGAGCTAGATCACTCGTTCACCGTCCCTGTCCCGCCGGATCAGGCGTGGGACGTCCTGCTCGACGTGCAGAAGATCGCGCCCTGCATGCCGGGCGCCCAGGTCGACAGCGTCGAGGGTGATGACGTCGCCGGCCGGATGAAGGTCAAAGTGGGCCCGGTTTCGCTCACCTACAAAGGGATGGCCTCGTTCAAGGACCGGGACGCGGCGGAACGATCGATCCTGGTGGAGGCGTCCGGCAAGGAGATGCGTGGCGCCGGGACCGCATCCGCCACGGTCCGGGCCGCACTGAGCCCGGAGAACGGCTCGGGGGACGAATCGACCCTGGTCACAATGCATACCACGCTGAACGTAACCGGCCGGCCCGCGCAGTTCGGCCGGGGGGTCATCGCCGAGGTGGGTTCCCGGCTGATCGACAAGTTCGCGGACAACCTGGCCCAGCAGCTAGGCGGCGGGGCCGCCGCTGAGGCCCCGGTGGCCGGTGCCGCAGTTCCGGCGGCGAGCGCCCCGGCCGCATCCGCGGCGGCGACCGCCGGTGCACCGGCCCTGGCGCCCCCGAGCGCCGCCGAGGGGGCCGGGACCGGCGCAGCAGCCGGGGCGGGCGAGGCGCCCGGCACCGGCGAGGCCCCGGCGGCGCCGCCCGCAGCGGCGACCCAGGTGCCCGTGCAGTCCGCGGCGGTGCCTAGGGCGCCCGTACAGACCGCGCCGCAGCCGGTACAGCCG
>JBEKCN010000870.1:0-2890 GCA_050014855.1 Streptosporangiaceae bacterium
AAATTGTTGATCTCCCATACCGGCCCACTTTCGGCTGATCGGTCCAACGGCGGAACGCATCGGAGGCAACGGTATGTCCCGTGCACCAGATCATCGTCCCCTCTTCCAACGTCATCGAGCACTTCCCAGGGCCGGCCGGGTGACCGCGGTCCTCATCGCCGCCGGCGGAGCCGCGCTGATCGCGGTGCCGGCCGGCGCCGCCGCCCGTAGCCCGGCCCATACCAGCGCCGCGGCCAGCCGGGACGCCGCCACCGCCTCGTGCCCCTGGGCCACCTCGCACGCGCCCATCGCGCAGCGGGTCGCCCAGCTCATGAGCCACATGACGATCCCCGACGAGATCACCATGGTCGAGGGCCAGGGCACGACCAACGCCTACGTCTTCTACATGGCCGGCATCCCCAGCCTCTGCATCCCGGCCATGGGCGAGGAAGACGGGCCGAATGGCGTGGCCGACGGGCTGACGGACGTCACCCAGTTGCCCGCGGGCGTCGCGCTGGCCGCTACCTTCGACCCGTCGCTGGCCAATCAGTACGGCCAGGTCATCGGGTCCGAGGAGGTCGGCAAGGGGGCGAGCGTCAACCTGGGCCCCACCGTCAACATCGACCGTGACCCGCGCTGGGGCCGTTCCTTCGAGACCTACACCGAGGACCCGTACCTCAACGGGGCGCTGGCCACGAACGAGATCGAGGGCGTGCAGAGCACGGGCGAGCTCGACCAGGTCAAGCACTTCGCCGCGTACAACCAGGAGACCTACCGCAATACACCGGCCGACGACGTGGTGGTCAGCAACCGCGTCCTGCAGGAGATCTACATGCCGGCCTTCCAGGCGGCGGTCCAGGACGCAGGCGCGGCCTCGGTGATGTGCGCGTATTCCTACATCAACGGCAACGCCGCCTGCAACAACGCCTACACCGAGACCAACGTGCTGCGGGACCAGTGGGCCTTCCCCGGCTTCGTCACCTCTGACTACGGCGCGCTGCACGGCACCGACGGAGCGGTGGACGGAACCGACCAGGAGCAGCCGTTCAACACCAACTTCGGCGCCCCGCTGGAGACCGCGGTCGAGAACGGGACGATTCCCCAGGCCGTGCTGAACACGATGGTGCAGCGGATCCTGACCGAGATGTTCCGCTTCAACCTGATCGCCAACCCGCGGACGGGCTCGACCAGCACGCCCGTCACCACGCCGGCGCACCAGGCGGTCGGCACCGAGGTGGCCGAGACGGGCACCACGCTGCTGAAGAACTCCGGCTCCGTGCTTCCCCTGTCGGCGGCCTCGGCCGGGAACGTGGCGGTGATCGGCCCGGCCGCCTCGGCGTCGGTGACCTACGGGGGCGGCGGCAGCGCCGCGGTGCTCCCGTCGGCGACGGTCAGCCCGCTGCAGGGCATCCAGGCGGCGGCCGGCCCGGGCACGACCGTCGGCTACACCCAGGGGCTGCCCACGGACACCTCGCTGCCGGCCATCCCGGCGGCCGACCTGTCCCCCGCGTACGCGCCGACCCCGTTCGGCGGCACCTACACCGGGACGCTGACGGCCCCCGAGACGGGCACGTACGTGCTCGCGATCACCAACGACTGCGGCTGCTACACCCCGACGTACCTGACCCTGAACGGGAAGCAGCTTCTCGACAACCCCAGCACGCCTCCGGTGCACACGTATTCGGTGGCGGTGAACCTGACCGCGGGGCAGACCTACACGCTCGGCATCTCCGGCGACTCGGACGCGCTGACCTGGGGTACCCCGTCCGCGCTGGCCCCGGGTATCGCCGCCGCGGTGACCGCGGCCAAGTCGGCGGCCACCGCGGTAGTGGTGGTCTCCGATGACACCGAATCGGAGGCGACCGACCGGCTCAGCCTGAACCTGCCGTCCGCGCAGGACGAGCTGATCTCCGCGGTGGCGGCGGCCAACCCGCACACCGTGGTCGTCATCAACGCGGGCGCGCCGGTCGTCATGCCCTGGCTGAACCAGGTGGCGGGCGTCGTGGACGCCTGGTACGCGGGCCAGAGCAGCGGCACCGCGCTGGCGAGCGTGCTGTTCGGCCAGACCGACCCGAGCGGCCACCTGCCGGTCACGTTCCCGCAGAACCTGTCCCAGGTACCCGCGTCCACCACGGCCCAGTTCCCCGGCAACGGGACCACGGTCCAGTATTCCGAGGGCCTGGACGTCGGCTACCGCTGGTACAACGCGAACGGCATCCAGCCGCTGTTCCCGTTCGGGTACGGGCTGTCCTACACCAAATTCGCCTACAGCAACCTGCGGGTCAGCCCAGTGGTGAACGGAACCCAGGACGTCCAGGTGTCGGCGACGGTCACCAATGTCGGGAACCGGTCCGGCGCGGACGTGGCCCAGCTGTACGTGACGGACCCGCCGGCCGCGGGTGAGCCGCCCCGCCAGCTCAAGGGCTTCCAGCGGGTCAGCCTCGCTCCGGGGCAGTCCACCCGGGTGCAGTTCACCGTGACCCCGAGCGACATCTCGTGGTTCGACACCTCGGCGCCGGACTCCAGCGCCACCGGCGGCGGCTGGAGCCAGTCGGCGGGCCTCTACCAGGTGTACGTGGGCGACTCCTCCGGCCTGGCCAACCTGCCGCTGCGCGGCGGGTTCCTGGTCACGTCGACGCCGGGCGCGCGCCAGGTGGCCGTCAGCGCGCCACCCGCGATGACGGCGGGCCGGGCGGCCACGGTCAAGGTGACGCTGACCTCCGGCGGGACCCAGACGCTGTTCGGCGTGCGGATCTCGCTGCAGCTGCCGCAGGGCTGGCGGGCGGTGCCGCGGACGGCCTCGTTCGGCGTGGTGACCCCGGGCGCTTCCGCGACGGCGACCTTCACGGTGACGCCGCCCTCTTACGCGCCGAACACCAACCAGGTCGTGCACGCCACGGCGGATCTGGGC
>JBEKCN010000871.1:0-4566 GCA_050014855.1 Streptosporangiaceae bacterium
CTTAACGGCGGTGAGCCGCGCAGACAAGGCGGCGTCGGTGATGTACGGCAGCCCTGCCTCGTGTGCTTCCTGCCGGGCGCGGAGCCCGTCGTTGAACACGACCCGGGCACAGCCAAACGCTCGCGCCAGGGCCTTCTGCTGACCCGGCGACGGGTAGAGGCGGTACCGGTACCTGACCTGCATGACACCACAGCATGCCATCGGCCTCTGACAATCACGGAGAAATACCGCCGCGGCAGGCACATGGTCTCCCCGCTCCACGCCCATCGGGCCTTCGTGACGAAGTACCGTCGCGGCGTGCCCGGCACGGGCATGCTCCAGTGCTGTGAGGACACCATGCGGAAGGTCTGCGCCGGCTTCGGCGCGGAGCTGCTTGACAGCTGCGGGAGTTCAACGGCGAAGCCAGCCACGTCACCTGCTGGTCAACTTCCCGCCCAAGGTCGCGCTGTCGAAGCTCGTGAACAGCCCCAAGGCGTGTCCTCCCGCCGGATGCGGCACGAATTCCCCGACCTCGCCCGCCACTACTGGCAGGCGAACCGGCTGTGGTCCGCGTCCTACTTCGCCGGATCGGCCGGCGGCGCACCCATCCCCGTGCTGCGCCAGTACATCGAGCAGCCAGACCAGCCCATCTGATCCTGGCCGGGGCCCGTCCACCTGCACCACCGGCCTGAAGGCCGGCGCACTAGCGGACACTTTCGTAGCCGGTTCGCCAGCCCGTGCGGGCTGGTCATCTGCCCCGCCGGCCGCTTGGCGCCCGCCGGTCACCGACGCGGCGACGCCGCCTCCCAGGGCTCCTGGGCGCCGTTCTCCCCGGGCTCCTGCGCGCCGTTGCCCGGTGCCCCGGAAGCCCGGTCTCCGTCCGGCAGGACGGGCCGGCCGTTCTTGGCCTGCGACTGTCCCTCCGGCCGGGCCCCGACCATCCCACCGGAACGGTCACGCGGCGCCCGCCAGTCACTGAAGTCCGCGCCGAGGACCCGTTCGAGCAGTTCCAGGTCGGCCTCGAACCGCGGGATGAGTTCCTGGCGCTGATGCCAGCTGAGCGGCTGCCGTTCGCGGTTGTCGCGCTGCAGGAACCGTTCCATCCGGGCCGTCAGGCCGGCCGCCGCCGAACCCGGCAGGAACCGGCCCACGGTTGAGCCCGCTCGCAGGGTGTGGGCGACCGCCCGGTGCGCGAGCGTCGCCTCGGGATGCGCGGTGACGTTCTGCCGCGGGATCTCGGTGACAAGGCCCTTTTCCGCACCCAGGAAATCGAAGATGCCGTCGAGGGTGGCGGCGGGCTCATCCACCAGCTGCCGGTACCGGATAACGAGGACCTGCTCACGGGGGAACATCGTGAAGATGTTCTCGAGCTGCTCGCCGTACCGCCCGAGCCCGATGTAGTGCCAGAACGAGGCCCAGCCCGCGGCGATGCGGCGCTCCTCCTCCCCGCACGCCTGGACGAAGTCGCCGATCGGCTCAAGCCCGGCCGACCAGAGATGCGTCCAGTTCGAATGGGCGCGCTCGACCGGATCCCGGATGATCGCGATGAGCTTGGCGTCCGGGATCAGATCCCGGATGCGGCGCATGGCGTCGGGGTCGTACATGTACAGCGGGGTCGACTCGCCGCGCAGCGTTCCGTCCGGAGCGGCATCGAAGAGCGCCTCGTAGTCTTGCCGCTTCCACACGTGCTCCCGGTAGGTCAGCGCGTCACCGGGGCCGCCCCGGGTGGGTGGCGGCCCGTCACTGAGGAAGAACTTTGGCTCCTTGATCGGCGACATGTAGAGCGCCGGATGACTGGCGAGGGCTGCGTGCAGCGCCGTGGTACCCGCGCGCCGATCACCAGGAAGTTTGGCAGTGCCACGGGGCCTCCTCGGCGGGCAAGACTCCATCAGGACACGGGTTCCAGATTATGTCGGCTATTTAACTAGATTATTGGCGAGAACTTACCATCCGTTCCTGGCGCTGGACAGATTCGCGTCCCGTCTCCGTGCTGGCGAGCTCCCGCCGCCGCCCAGTGGAACCGGCTACGTTCGGGACGGTCTCCTACCCTGCTGGGTCAGCATGAACTCCTCGGTGTGAGCGTCGCGGTCTTTCGTTATGACTAAGCCGGAGCCCCCTTATCTGACCGCCACGCGAGCCGCCCATGACACCGTGGGTTTGGCTGGCGAGTCATGCACGTCCATCGGGTGCTGATCGTCCAGAATGCCCGGCACCGAAACCCGCTACGAACGGAGTAACCCGATGAGCCGCCACACGGCATGGACGGCTCCGGGCACTACCCTCCCTCACCTCGAATGCGACCCATGCCTGGCTTGTGGTCATGATCCGGCAGGCCGACGAGTCTTACCTATCAGTCACCTGAAATCACTCTGCGTGTCGTCGCTGGGATCTGGCGCTGGCTGGATAGTGTCGCCGTGCACTGCTGACGGGACGGGGGTCCGGCTGGTGATGGCGGCGGGGGTTGAGGGCAGATGGCCGGTCCTGGGCCGGCAAGAGCGGGCGGCGGAGGATCCAAGTACCTGACAAACAATCATTCTGTCCGTCAAAGCGGGACAGAACCATCGCTGCTCCGCTAGTTTGCCGCTCATGGAGATCGCCAACATCGTGACGGATACCGGCTCGCAGCGCTGGTCGCGCCGACGGTTCCTGGGTGGCGCGGTGAGTGTGGCCGCGCTCGGGTCGTTCGCGGCCGCGTGCGGGAGCGGCGCGGATCAGTCGGCGAGCGCCCCCACGTCGGGCGCGCCGGCCTCGCCGCTGAGCGGCACCAGTAACTCCCCCAGATCGACCCCGGCTACCTCCGGCGTCGACGCCGACCTGATCAGGCAGCGCTACGAGGGCCTGGGGCCGTTCGCGCCCGCGCCGGCGGCGCCGGCCGTCAAGCCGGTCACGCTGAGCGCGTCCGACCCGACGGTGTTCTCGCACGTGCCGATGACCGACAAGGTCGTGTTCGTCACGATCGACGACGGCATCGAGAAGGACCCCAACTTCATCCAGATGGTCAGGGACTTCCAAATCCCCATCACCATCAGCCTCGCGGACGTGCTGATCAGCGACGACTACGCCTACTTCGAGAAGCTGTACGAAACCGGCTACATATCGATCCAGAACCACACGGTTACCCACCCGCTGGACATGCCGGGCCTCTCGGCCTCGCGCCAGCTCTACGAGATCGCCGGCCAGCAGGAAAAGCTCCGGAAGGAGTACGGGGTGACGCCGTACATATTCCGGCCGCCGGGCGGCAACTACGACGCGACAACGATCGCCTCAGCCAGCGAGGCCGGGCTGAAGGGCGTGATGCTCTGGAAGGAGACCATGCAGATCTCGGACATGGAGTACCAGACTTCCGCGCACCGGCTCAAGCCAGGAGACATCATCCTCTGCCACTTCCGCGGCCCGGCACAGCTCGATGGCGAGACCATGGTGCGCATGATGATCCGCCTCTACAAGCACATCCAGGCGCAGGGCTTCACCGTCGCCGACGTCACGAAGTACGTTTAGCCGCCGGCTCAGCTTTGCCGATCTCCGGCGTGGTGACGGCGCCTATTGCCGGTCGGCCGACGTTTGGTGGCACGTGTTCCGATCCTCCTGGTGGATGACCCCCATCTCCGATTCCCGTTTGGGGACGGCTACACTCGAAATGGACGAAATCCTCCGGTTTGAAGAATTGAGGATTTCGGAGGATTGAGGTTGTAGCGCGCTCAATGGAGGACTTCATCGCCGGCGCTCCCGGCAGGTCCGCACCCGTCAATCGCGAGGAGACAGTATGCCCAGTCAGCCCACGCCCGTCCCGCCCGACGATCTGTCACGCAACCTAACGGTCGCGCGGCCGGATAACGACCAGAGCCTCCCGCACATCGGGCTCGTCGGCGACACCTACACGATCCTTGTCACCGGCGAGGACACCGCCGGGAAGTACACGCTCATCGACATGCACGTGCCGCCGGGCGGCGGGCCGCCACCGCACCGGCACGACTTCGAGGAGATGTTTACCGTGCTTGACGGCGAAGTCCAGGTGACCTTCCGCGGCGAGACGCTCATTGCCCGCGCCGGGGAGACCATCAACGTGCCGGCCAACGCCCCGCACGCGTTCACCAACGCCGCAGACACGCCGTCGCGGTTGCTGTGCTTGTGCGCTCCCTCGGGGCAGGAGGAGTTCTTCACCCTGGTCGGCCAGCCCGTCGCCACCCGGACCGAGGCGCCACCGCCGCTCGACGCCGGCGCGCGGGCGGCCTTCATCGCCAAGTCGAAGGCGCTCGCGGCCGATTACAAGACCGAACTGCTTCCGCCGCCCGGCGCGAAGTAAAGGACGAGTGCCGGGACCCTCACGCTGCTCGCGAGGCGGTACCGCCAGCCGTCGAGTGAGAGCAGGCCGGCGGCGCTGTACGTGGGCGGACGTGGCTGCTTTCCCGCTCAGGAGTGTGTTTCCCGCTCAGGGGCGTGGGGACCGCGTGGCTACGGCCCTTGACATGTGACTATATGGTCACCTATTTTCGTCGTGATGGACGACGACGACCGTGTCTTCAAGGCCCTTGCGGACCGGACCCGCCGCCTCCTGCTGGACCGGCTCTTCGAACGTGACGGCCGCAC
>JBEKCN010000872.1:0-2886 GCA_050014855.1 Streptosporangiaceae bacterium
ACCTTCCCCCCTGATCACATCGAGCGCCAGATCGAGCTGACCCAGCTCGCCGGCTTTGACAGCCACATCCACATCGACGCCGACGGCTCGGCGCGGGTAGTCCTCGATGCCATCGAGGCCGTGCAGCGCCGCCACGGCCGCGGGACAGCCCGCCACACCGTCTGCCACAACACCATCGTCCACCCGGCCGACGTGAAGCGGTTCGCTGAGCTGGGCGTGATCGCCAACTGCACACCACTGTGGGGCACCGACTACGACGGCTCGTTCTACGACACCTACCTCGCAAAGCTGGGCGCTGAGCGAATGGAAGAACGCCTCTATCCCTACGGTGACCTCGTCCGCTCCGGGGCACTGGTGACGTTCGGCTCGGACATCCCCGGCGTGCTGATCAGCGAGATCGCACCGCTGACCCAGATCGAAGCTGCGGTGACCCGGAAGCGGCCGGGCTTCCCCGGCGATCGCGCACTCGTTCCGCGCCAGCGGATTGACCTCCACGACGCGCTGCGCGGTTACACGATCAACGGCGCCTACCAGCTACGCCTGGAAGACAAAGCTGGCTCGCTTGAGGCGGGCAAGCACGCCGACCTGACCGTGCTCGCCGAGAACCTGTTCGGCGTGGCGCCCGAAGAGATCCACTCGGTGCCGGTGGAGCTGACCATGATGGACGGGCACATCACCCACGACACGCGATGAGAAGGCACTACCTGACGGCCGTGCACCAGGCAGGCATGAGGCTACGCCAGGCACGGAAGCGGTTCCGGGCATCGTCGATGCGTTCGAAGTCCCGATAACCATCTTGGGCATCGCGTGGTTTCCCAGTGTTCTGCGCCAGCCCCGGGAGGCATCCGGCACAGCCGCCAGGCCCGGGCGCGGCGATCGGGCAGAAGAGCGCCGCCTGGCGCGCGGTGTTAACGACGTTAGACAGCCCGGTATCCGGCGCAGGCAGCGGGGGACTGCGGCCCCCGGAACGGGTGACTGCGTGTCTCGTTAGACTTAGAGTCACTGATCTGCTACGGAAGGCAACATATGTGCACAAGGGTGTTCTGGTCGGATAACAGCGTGGCCAAGGTATGTTCGCGCACCATGGACTGGCAGGTCAGCGACGATCCGGTGCTGTGGGCCGTGCCCGAGGGCACGAGGAGGGTGGCGGGCGACGCGGCCTGGGAGTCACGATACGGCGTCGTGGGGCTGAGCATGTGGGACTGCGGCACGACCGACGCCGTGAACAGCGCGGGCCTGGCCGCGCACCTGCTGTACCTGGGCACCGCGGGCTTCGCGGCGCCAGGCAGCCCGGGCGCTATCACGAACCTGCTGTGGGCACAGTGGGTCCTGGATCACTGCGCGACGGTGGACGAGGCAGTCGCGGCGCTGCATGACCTGCCCGTAGTGTCGGCTCCGGCACGAGGCCAGGAACTCGGCTGCCATCTCGCCCTGGAGGACGCCAGCGGCGACTCCGCGATCGTGGAGCCGATCGACGGGAAGCTCCGCGTGCACCACGCCCCCCAGTACCAGGTGGTGGCGAACGATCCGCCCTTCGACGAACAGCTGGAGCACCTTCGCCATTACCGCCCCTTCGGCGGCGACCGGCTGCTGCCCGGCGGAATCGAGTCCACCGACCGCTTTGTGCGCGCCGCCTATTTCCTGCACTATCTTCCTAAGCCCGCGGATCTCTCCGAGGCCATCGCCGGGGTGGTCAGTATCGCCGGCACCGTCTCGTGCCCGCCCGGCGCGCCCTATGAAGACTTCGGCGTCTACCCGACCTGGTGGACCTCGGCCACCGACCTCACCAACCTGACCTTTTACTTCTGGTCTCATTCGAGCCCGTCACTCATCTGGGTCGAGCTCTCGGCCATCGACCTGCGGCCCGGCACCCCGGTCCGCTCGCTGAATCCCCGCCAGCCCTGCCTGGTGGGCGACGTGACCGGCCGCCTCACCCCGGCCGCACTGCCTTACTGACGCATACGCGCTCACGCCACCGGGCATCTCCGCCCCGCAAGAACCGCACCGCCGCCCTCAACCTGCGCAACCTCATCAGCCACGGCCTGGCCTTCGATAACCGGGCATGAGTGCTCGCCTGATCGCCAGTCGGCCACCAGGCCCGCTTGCCGTCATCCCGCCAAGCCTGCCAGGCTGGCCCTGGCGCAAGAGCGACCACGTTGCCGACCCGAGAGCGCTTGGCCTACCGCGGCACAGACGGCCTTGCCGGCACTCTTCCCGCCCGGGATCACCCATTATTCAGTGCCCTCCTAGCCAGCCTTGACGTGCGGCCCGGGCCTGGGGCCCGGGCCGCACGGTCGTGCCTGTTTAGGGGGCGTACTCCCCGGACGGGTAGTCGCACTCGAGAGTCACGTACTCTTCCGAAACCCCGTCACCGCGGTCCCCGTTCATCGGGCCGCCATTCCCGGCGCCGCTGGCAAAAGGCCGGACCTCCGTGCCGATGACCACCTGGAGCGGCGCCTCCAGGTCGCCGCCCGGGTCCTCCAGCGGCGCAACCCGGACCGGCATTTCGTCGGAGAAGTCGGCCAGAGCCTTGCGGAGCTCCCCGACGGTCCAGGCGCTCACTTCGTGCTTGAGCAGCTTCACCGTCAGCCCTCGCCCTCTTCGTCCCGTTCCTGCCGGCCGGCCGCTGGCGTTCCCCATGCACGCAGCGCGCGGCATCTGCTGGTAAGCGTCATGATTGCGTCCCCTTCAACTGTCCTACACGCAGTTTGCCCCGAGTGGCCCACATTCTCAGCGGGTTGACCACCTCCGTGGCCTGCCGAAGCACTGTTTTCGCGCACGGTGCGGCCCGGGCCGGGCGGCCCGGTGGCCCGGTCGTGGCTGTGCCGGGGCCGCATCGAGTGGCGTATCCGGATGGCCGGCGGCCCGGTTCGTGCACCAGGCCCG
>JBEKCN010000873.1:0-2885 GCA_050014855.1 Streptosporangiaceae bacterium
CGAACCGCTACGCACATCGGGCCCGTAGATATTTCAAGCCCGGCAGAAAGGCCATCAAGACCTAGTACAGAGATATCAAGAACCTTTATTTCTAACTGACAAGCTGGGGTAACCCGGAGCCCGCCAGATTCAGTCCCGCTCGCACTTGCCCTTCATGGCATCGGATCAAATTCGAGGGAAGATCAAATGATGCAACCGAGAAAACTTCGCATTCTATCCGCTATCACGGCGGGAATCCTGACGCCGGCCGTGGTGGCTGCTGTGGCCACTTCCGGGACGAGCCAGACGCCCAAACACGAGACCCTTGCCGTCCAGAACCAATCGCTCCCCCCGGTAAATCTCGACGACTGCCCGACCCTGCGCACCGGATACCCGCGTGGTGGATGCGTCGCTAAGTTGCAATCCGACCTGGACTCCCTTCCGGGCAATAACCTGGTTGTGGACGGCATCTTCGGCGAGGTCGGCTCACAGACCTGGAAAGCGGTCATCGCGTTCCAGCAGGCACACGGTCTTCAGCAGGACGGTATGGTCGGCCCAGCTACCAAGCACGCCCTCGACGCCGCCCTTTCGATGCCCACCCCCACCGTTGACTCCCCATCGCCTACGTCGACGCCCAGTACGCTTTCATCTACGGCGGAATATGTAGCTCTGGGGGACTCGTACTCCTCCGGTGAGGGAAACCCGTCATACGACCAGGGAACCGATGTGCCCACCGATAAGTGCCACAGATCTCCGGAGGCATACCCGAACCTTCTGACAGAGCACGCCACCGGGTGGGATCTAGGACCAGAAGACTTTGTGGCCTGCAGCGGATCAACTATTCAAAATGTGGTGTACGGGCAGACCTCTCAGGCTCACCGTGAGGGCGCGCAACTCGACAAGCTCAGCAGCTCAACAGGCAAGGTAACAATCAGCATTGGCGGCAATGACGTCGATTTCACGAATGTAGTCGAGGATTGCATCTACGGAGTGAATGCTTCTTTTCTCGGAGTGAATGGTTCTCGGGATTGCGCGGATAAAATCTATGCCGGCGATAACTCTACAAACGGCATGACCCTGGCGGAATATGAAGATCAGCTGATCTCAAGGCTTGGGCAGGATGTGCCATGCATCACGCCTCAAGGCGATCCTCCCGCGCAATGCTCGGGCCCAGTCCCCTCGCTAGCTCATCTGTACGAGCTTATACAGCGGGACGCTCCCAAGGCGTCAATCTACGTCCTGCTCTATCCCCATCTGTTCAACGATGAGCCCGGCCCTAGCCAGTGCGACATATATGGATTCGGCGTCGGCTACAGCCGCATAGGCGCCCATGTATTTATCAGCCAGAAAAACCAGCAATTCATCAACGGCGGCGTCGACCAGCTGGACGCCGAAATCATCGCACAAGCAGAGCAAGCTCAGGCGGCAGGCGTCAACGTAACGTATGTCGACCCGCGACTGCTATACGATGGCGGCGGACAAGGTCATGGAGTGTGCTCAGATCACCCATGGATAAATGGACTCCACCTGGAGACCGACGGGAATCCAGCAGCTGAAAGCTTCCATCCGAATCCAGCCGGACAAGCCGCATTTGCGGAGGCCATACAGAATGACCTGAGATAAGGCTTCCCCGGGCTGGGCGGCACTGAGCATCAGATCGGAACGCCTGTTAGCGGATGTGGCGGCCAAGCGGCCCGGCCGGGACCGCAAATGGCGTTAATACGGACCACTGAACCGCCCTGGCATTTCCAGAGGCTCCATTCGAAACGCCGGGGCGGCTTCATACTTCAGCCGCACCGCGGCCACAGGATAGTAACGCAGCGATCCGTCGGCTAGGCGGTCTGCGGCATGAGAGTGCCCATCTGGGTACCGCAAGGGCAATTAACTTGAGTGACGGGAGTAGTCATGTCGCGTCTACGGAGCTGGCTGGCGCTCCCGCGGATTATGACGTGGATCGGCTGGTCAATCTGGGTTACGGTGGCAGGTGGTGTGCTGTTGCTGGCAGGGTCAGTGGTCAGGGCGTCTTTTGCCAGTGACGGGCAACTGTCTCGGCTAGCCAACGAATCACAGCTAGCGGGAACCGCCATAACGCTCGCCGGACTGGTATCCGCAGCAGCTCAGACCCTGATGCGCCGGCTCCTGGGCAGCCGAGAATCGGTCAATACGCGATTGTTGCTGGCGCGTCGGGTCGGACGAGAGGAAGCTGCGGCTCGCCTCGCACTCACGGGGCACCATGAGGCGATCAGGGTGACCTTCGCCCCCGACCAAGAGGCACCAGGGAAAGGTGGTACGGAGGACCAGCCCGTACCTGTGACTGGCCTAGTGGACAAGATGCTTCAGCTGATGATCCATTTCCGCGACGAAGAGGGCGATGAAACGCGCGACATGTTGGGTATTGGTGCTTTCTTCTCAGCAATCCCCAGCCATCGCATGGTCATTTTGGGAGATCCCGGAGCCGGGAAAACTGTGCTGGCGATTGAACTGGTACTACAATTGGTACGCCCGATAGTCAGGGAAATAGATCGCACCAGCCCCGTGCCGGTACGTTTTCCAGCGGTGAGCTGGGCCAACGGCCAGGATCTGGAGCAATGGCTGACAGAACGCCTAATTATCGATTATGGAATCTATCCGCTTGAAGCGAAAGATTTGGTTGAGCAGCGGCGCATTCTCCCGGTTCTGGACGGACTCGATGAAATGGATCCGGAACCGAAGCCTGGTAGTCCTGGTGCCTCTGAAAGGGCTTCAGCGCTTCTCGACGCCTTCAATATGTATAATGACATCGGCACGCCGGCGCCTGTTGTGATTACTTGCCGGGCGCATAGGTACGAGCAACTCGTGACCGGTGGGCACAGTCTAGCGAAAGCGCAGATTATTTCCATGCGCAACCTGGATACCGAGCAGCTCCA
>JBEKCN010000874.1:0-3287 GCA_050014855.1 Streptosporangiaceae bacterium
GGACGGTACCGACGCTGCAGGCTAGGCCGCCGAGCCGACGGCGGCCGCCGGTGAACGGCGAACAGGAGGGCGGTAGCCATGAAACTGGTGACGGCGATCGTGCGGCCGGACAAGCTCGACGATCTGGTGGGGGCGCTGACCGGCAGCGGCGCCCAGGGACTGACGGTGACCGAGGTCCGGGGCTTTGGCCATCAGTACGGCCAGATCGCCGTGGGCCTTTCCGGGACAGGCGGGACATCCGCCGCGGCCAGACCGGCGCCGGTATTGCTCGGGAAGATCCGGCTGGACATCCTCGTCCTCGACGACGACGCCGAAGCCATCGTCGAGGTCATCCATAAGAGCGCGCACACCGGGATCATCGGCGACGGGAAAGTCTGGGTGACCCCGGTGGTGAGCACGCTGCGGGTACGGACGGGGGAGCGTGGCCGCGAGGCGGTCTGAAACCGCCGATGGTCCCGCTGGCCGGGTGCCGGAAGCCTATGGCCGGGCCGGCCCAGCAGTGACCGGTCCATAGCGGTCCGGCAGCCCGCCATTCGGCCTCCCAGGCGCCCAGCCGTCTGCGGTCCAGAGCGCGACGGGTCAGCCCCAAGCCGCTCAGCAGCACGATGATCAGCCCCAGGCAGGTGACCATGACGGTGACGCTGACCTCGGCCACGACGTCCGAGTGTCCGGCCGGCGGGTTGGTGATCGCACCGGAGGCATTGATCCAGATGGGCGTCTTAGTGCCCCTGCTCACCCCCGCGGGGACGAGGACCCGGCCAGAATGGGCGGACCCGTCCGGTGCCGTCCAGCGTGCCGGTGCCCATGTGGTCTGAACGGTCACATAAGGATCGGTGGCCCCGGCTATGTCCCTGAAGAGGCAAATCGGCCATGGTCGCCGGGACGTTGGTCTGCGCCCGGGCGCGCGGGCGGTGACCGGGTCTTTGGTCTGGCTGGGTGATGACCTGTAGCACTGCTGGGCCCAAGCCGCCGGGCCCAGCCTGGAGGAGCAATCGCAAGCGCGAGGAGGACTGATGAAGGCCGCAGTGGTTCAGCGGTTCGGGCGACCGCTCGTCATCGAGGACCGGCCCATTCCCGAGCCTGGGCCGGGGCAGATCACGGTCAAGATGGAAGCCTCCGGACTGTGCCATACCGATATTCACGCCGCACACGGCGACTGGCCGGTCAAGCCGGCGCCGCCGTTCGTGCCCGGGCATGAGGGCGTCGGCATCGTCGATGCGGTGGGTGCGGGCGTGACGCGCCTGCGCGTGGGGGAGCGGGTCGCCGTGCCCTGGCTGGGCTACGCCTGCGGCAGCTGCCGGGCCTGCCTGACCGGCTGGGAGACGCTGTGCGAGAAGCAGCTCAACACCGGCTACTCCGTGGACGGCTGCTACGCCGAGTACTTCCTGGCCGAGGCGGCCTTCGCCGCCCGCGTCCCGGAAGGCATCAACCCGTTTGAGGCCGCGCCGCTGACCTGCGCGGGCGTCACTACTTACAAGGCGGTCAAGGTCGGGAACGTCCGTCCGACCGATCTCGTGGCGATCTCCGGTGTCGGCGGTCTGGGTCACATGGCGCTGCAGTACGCCAAGATCTTCGGCGCGACCGTGGCCGCGATCGACATCACCGATGAAAAGCTGGAGCTGGCCCTGGAGCTGGGTGCCGACATCGTCATCGATGCCCGGCGCGACGACCCCGCGGCGGTGCTGCAGTCGCACGGCGGCGCCGACGTGGCCATCGGCCTGGCGGTCGACGCCAAGTCCTTCGAAATCGACTACGGCAGCCTGCGCCGCGGTGGCCGGCTGGTGCTGGTGGCGCTGCCGGCGGAAGGGACGCTGAGCATCCCGGTATTCGACACCGTGCTGAACGGGACATCGGTCATCGGCTCGATCGTCGGCACCCGGGCCGACCTGGCCGAGGTCTTCGCCCTGCACGCCGCGCGGCGGACCCGGGTCATCTACCAGGAGCGGGATCTGGCCGAGGTGAACGAGGCCATGGATCAGGTCCTGCAGGGGCGCGCCCCGGCCCGTCTGGTCCTGCGGCCGTAGCCGGCCGCGGCAGACGACAGCCCGGTCTTAGCGAACAGGATGATGCACATGTCTGAGGACCCACGCAGGACAGCCGTTCCGGAGTCCCGCATCGAGCCGCTCGATGAGGCCGAGTGCCTGGCCCTGATCGCGCCCGGTGGCATCGGCCGGATCGCGTATCACGGCCGTTTCGGCCAGACCGTGCTGCCCGTCAACTACGAGCTGCTCGACGGCACCGTCGTCTTCCGTACGGGGCAGGACAGCCCGCTGGACGAGGACCTGCGCACCGGCATCGCGCGTGCCGAATACCAGGTCGCCTTCGAGATCGACGAGATCGACAAGGCGGTCCGGGACGGATGGAGCGTGCTGATCCAGGGCTCGGCGCATCACGTGGACTCCGAAACCGAGCGCATCTCTGCACGTCAGTCCGGTGTCGAGCCCTGGGCCGGCGGCCAGAAGGAGCACTACGTCCGCATCGTGCCCACCCGCATCACCGGCCGGAGAATCCGCCCGGCGGGCTGACCGCCTCGAGGTCGGCCGCTCGGCGGCACCAGGAGCCTGTGCAATGGCGCACAGGCTCCTGGTGATTCGGGATTGCGGGCGGGCCGCCCCGGGGCCTATGGCCGCATGGACCGAGATGCCGCGCACGATGTGATCACTGGCCCTCCGGCCCGTGGCTGGTTACTCTGAGCTTTGCTGTCCAGTGCATGCCGACTCGAGAAGAGCTAGCCATGGAACCTGGGACCGGCCGCGACCAGCCGGAAGTCCCGTCGGCCAGGAGCCATCCAGCGGTGTTCCCGCAGCTTCAACTGGACGAGTTGCTTGCGGAGCTGCAGTCGCGCATGCAAGTGATCTTGGCCACCCGGGACCGGATTCGCAGCTTGCTCGAGGCGGTCGTCGCGGTCGGTTCCGGCCTGGACCTCGAGACGACGCTGCAGCGGATCGTCGAGGCTGCCGTTGGGCTGGTGGACGCCCAGTACGGTGCGCTCGGGGTGATCGTGGAAGGCCAGCGACTGATCGAGTTCGTGCCGGTCGGCCTGGATCAGGCCGCCATCAGCAAGATCGACCACTGGCCCGAGGGGCGCGGTCTGCTCGGGCTCCTTATCCGTGATCCACGGCCGCTGCGGCTGGCCGACATCGCGTCTCATCCGGAGTCTTCGGGCTTTCCGGCCGGGCATCCGCCCATGAAAAGCTTCCTCGGCGTCCCGGTCCGTGTCCGGGACGAGGTGTTCGGGAACCTGTACCTCACCGGCAAAAAGGGCGGCGGCGAGTTCACCGAGGACG
>JBEKCN010000875.1:0-2884 GCA_050014855.1 Streptosporangiaceae bacterium
GCGGTGATGTTGCCGTTGTACCCGATAGCGATTCCGACGATCGCGGCAGCGCGGACGATATCGCTTCCGTCTTCCTTGGCTACCCAAACATCTGGCGTATTCATACGCCTCACCTCCAGGTGTCAATGGCATTGTCCCGTACCGGCGGTACGCAACCGCCCGCCGCGACCTGCCCGCCGGGGGAGAAGCCGGTCTGGGTGCATGGATATTCGCCGCCCGCCCGCGGCGGGCAGGCCGATGGCCCTGAAGGGGCGCCGATGGCCCCGAATGGGCTGTGCCCTGCCTAAGGGGACCTTCATCACCAGCGCGACGGTGTCGTCGCTCAGCCGTCCGCCGCTAAAGGCCAGCGTGGCCTGCATGATGGCCTGCGCGGTCTGCGCCGCCGTCTTGCCGCCCAGTCCGGCGACGAAGCCACGGAGCCGCTCATCGCCATACAGATGACGGTCGGCGCTTCGACGGGCCTCTGTGACGCCGTCAGAAAACAGGATCAGGCTGTCGCCGGGGTGCAGCAGGCTCCTCGAGTCGTGCAGCTCTGGATCGGCCAGTACCCCCAGCAACGATCCCGGGCGCCCGAAGTCGTGCACGCGGCCGTCCGCGCGGCGCACCAGCGCCAGGGGGTGGCCCGCCGAGCTGATCCGCACCGTGGCACCGGCGCGGCCCAGCCGCACGGTGGCGTAGATGGCGGTCAGGAAGCGCGGGTCATCGGTGAGCCAGTCCAGCAGCGCCTGGTTAAGGCTGGCCAGGATCAGGCTCGGCCGGCCCTGACGGTGCGCCTCCGCCCGCAGGGTGTAGCGGGCCAGCGCGGTGCTCTTGGCAGCAGGAGCGCCCTTGCCGCAGACGTCGCCGACGACCATTCCCCAGCTACCTGCCACCGACGGGAAGACGTCGTAGAAGTCCCCCAGGAGATCCATCCCCCCGCCTCCGGCGGCGTACCGTGCTGCGACCTGCAGGCCCGGGATGTCCGGCAGCCGGGGCGGCAGCAGGCTCTCCTGCAGCGTCCGGGCCAGCGCGGTACTTTCAGCGCTGCGGGCCACTTCGGCTCGGAGACGAAATTCGCGCGAGGCCACCAGGGCCAGGGTTTCCAGGATCGCGATGTCGCTGCCGCTCCACCGGTGCGGCACGTGATCGGCGGCCCAGAGCACGCCCCTGGTGTCGCCGCCCGCATCGCGGATCGGGAACCCCGCCCATGCGATCTCGCCCGCCCGGCGATCACCGTTCGTGCGCTGATCCATCCGGACGTCTTCTGTGACGAACCTTTCCCCAGAGGCCAGCACATTCATGCACATGGCTTGTTCAAAAGGGCCGGGCTGGCCGTCTTTAGCGGGGATGGTGTTCGGCCCGGTCAGCGGGCCATATCCAGGGACCATGACCGACGCCCAGGGGACCCCCAGGGCAATTGCCGCCAATTGGGCCACAGAGCTAAACGGATTTTCAGGGCCTCCGGCCGGCCCGGCCCGATCACTGTCGACCCGGCCGTTCGTGCCACGCTTCCCATGCCCGCTTGCGGTATCGGCAAGGGCGGGGCCTGGGCGCGGTGCTCGATCGGGAACTGGCATGATGCCCGCTTCCGCTGGAGATAGCGACAGTAAGTGTCAATATCCGAACGAAGCAGGGTCCGGGCCTCGGCTGGCTTGATCTAACCACGGAATAGGACGCGCAGTCTGCCAATCCCGGTAAATTTTAAACAGGCCTGCGTTCCTGGCAGAAAACGTTAGTACCAGGATATAGTTTGCGATTATGACGTACATTAAAACGGCTAACGACGCGACTGCACTGTTCGCCGGATAGCCGATGTTCATTAGCATTACCCGGGTAATCACCGGAAGGACTGTTTCGTTGTATTCGCCACGGGCTGATCTCACTCGGGGCCGCCGGGCTGGTCCCGGGCCCGCGTTGCGCGGGCGGTGCCGGGCGGTCAGGGTCTCTGCTGCGCCGGAGGGCACCGGGTACCGTGATGCTCCACCGGCTCACCTTCTTACGAACGCGCTGGACCACGGCACTTCATTGCCGGTATGACAGACCGTCCATATGAATGGCGCAACCGCTGACCGCTGCGCCAGCCGGGAAGTCCCCGACGTGAACCGGTCCGCCCGGCCGAAGATCAGCGAGCCGGCCGCCGAGCTGATCGCCGGCATCATGTTCGCGCTGTCAGCGCCGAGCCGCGTTCAGATCCTCGGCTGTCCGCTGGACGGGCCGCTTCCGGTCGGCGAGATCACTGCGATCCTCGGCATGGAACAGTCCGCCGCCTCCCATCAGCTCCGGGTTCTTCGTGAGCACACCCTGGCCAAAGGCGAGCGCGACGGCAAACGCCGCGTCCACGGGCTCTACGGCGAGGCCGTGAGCCAGCGCCTGGCCGCGGCGCTGCACCACCTCGAGCCCCGCATCCCCGCCGGCGCAAAGCGGCAGCCCAGGCCGTGGGCGAGTGAGGGATGGGGGGATGCGCGGCGCGGCAGGCCCAGCCGGCGGCCGCAAAGGCCTGTGGCCAACCACTCCGGCCAGTGCAGTCTGCCCGCACCGGCGGTGAATCGGGGGATGGCCGGAATGGCGCGGGCCAGAACATGGTTAGATAGGGCAGTCGTAGTTTTCTGTGTACGTGGTTGGTGCCGCGGTCGCGGATTTACTGGCGGGACGGTGCCGCTACCGGAGACGGTGTGCAGTCGCTGCCCGCGGCGGCGTCCCCGTATCGCGCGGGGACAAGCTCATCATCTCCCGGAAGGAGACAAACCATGGCACAGGGAACTGTGAAGTGGTTCAACGCAGACAAGGGCTTCGGCTTCATCAACATCGATGACAGCAGCGAGGATGTGTTCGTTCACTTCTCCGCGATCGAGTCCAGCGGCTACCGCAGCCTGAACGAGAACCAGCGGGTTGAGTTCGACGTCAC
>JBEKCN010000876.1:0-2883 GCA_050014855.1 Streptosporangiaceae bacterium
CCTGTTCCTGGACGAGCCCACGACCGGGCTGGATCCGGTCAGCCGCCAGCGAGTGTGGGAGGCCGTCCGCGAGCTGACCGCGGCGGGCGTCACCGTGCTGCTCACCACCCAGTACCTCGATGAGGCCGATGCCCTGGCTGATCAGATCGTGGTCATCGACCACGGCCGGGTGATCGCCAACGGCACCCCCCAGGAGCTGAAGGAGGCGAGCCGCAGCGCCCGGCTGGAGGTGACGCTCACCGCCCCCTATCCCGGCGCCGCCGAAGCGATCGGAGCACTGACCGCCGGCCGGGTGCACATCAGCGAGGATGGGCGGCGCCTGAGCGCCGGCGTGGACAGCGCCCCGGGGCTGGCGACCTCAGTGGTGCGCGCGCTGGACGCGGCCGGGGTGCTGGTGGACAACATTGAGATCCGTCAGCCGTCGCTCGACGACGTGTTCTTCTCCCTTACCGGAGGCCACCTCGCCCCCGAGGACGACGAGCCCGGCAATGGTGCCGCCGATCCTGAAGGCGCGCGGCCCGAGATGGAAGGAGCGGGCGCATGACAACCACCACGCTGCGGCCGGCCCCGGCCGGGACCGGCATCCCCGGAAAGCTCTCGGCCGCTGTGTCGGGCCGCGTCCGCAACGTATGGGGCATGACCCGGCGCAACCTGGTGCACATCTCCCGGGAGCCGATGCAGCTGTCGGATGTCACCCTCCAGCCGGTTTTGTTCACCGTGCTGTTTGTCTACATCTTGGGCGGGGGCATCCCCATCCCGCACGGCAGCTACACGGATTTCGCCCTGGCCGGGCTGCTCGCCCTGAACCTGGTCACCTCGACCATGGGCACCGCGGTCGGGCTGAGCACTGATCTGCACGGCGGCATCGTCGACCGCTTCCGCGCCCTGCCGATGTGGCAGCCCGCGGTCCTCGTCGGCCGGTCGTTCGCCGACCTGATGACGTCGTGTCTCTGCGCCCTCATCGTCGCCGTGAGCGGCCTGGCCGTCGGCTGGCGGACGGACGCTAGCGCCGGCGCGATCATCGGCGGCTTCGCCCTGGTGCTCTTTTTCACCTACTCGCTGACCTGGGTCGCCGCCTGCGTGGGCCTCAACAGCAAGAGCCCGGAATCGGCCGCATCGTTCGGTTTCATCGTGCTCTTCCCGCTGGCCTTCATCTCCAACGCCCTGGTGCCCACGCAGCACATGCCCGGATGGCTGCAGGCCGTGGCCGACTGGAATCCCGTAAGCGCGGTCGCGGCCGGGGCCCGCCAGCTCTGGGGCAACCCGAACCCTTCCGCAGCCATCCAGGCCTGGCCCATGCAGCATCCGGTCGAGGCAGGCCTCATCTGGTCAGCGCTCATCCTGGCCATCGCCGCCCCATTGGCCTCGCACTTCTACCGGCGCCGCACGACAGAATAAACAGGGGAGGACAGGCACAGGGCGGCGATCAGGATCGAGAACGCGAGCAGGGCCGGCTCTACCGTGAGGGTCAGCTGTCAGGTCGGCTGCTAGTCGCCACGTCATGCTGGCGCCGTCCAATGGGCTTGACCGGGATCAGCCCAGTGAAGAACAGGGCGGTCACGGCGAAGAGCGCGACGATCCACAGTGAGGTGCGCAATGCCGCCAGGCGGGCGTCGCTGTTGGCGGCCAGCACCGCGTCGGCCTGCGCGGGCGGGACGTCTGCCTTTTGGAGCTGGGCCTTCAGGTCGCTGTCGGAGATGAACGGGACGCCTGCGCCGAACTGCGTGGTGGCCTGGGTCTTCACGTCCGCGGGGATGTCCGAGCTGGCTTGCACGCCGTGGATCAGGCCGGTGGTCAGGCTGGCGATGAGCACGGCACCGGCCAGGGCGGTGCCCAGCGAGGCACCCAGATTACTCACGGTGTTCTGGAGGCCGCCCACCTCGGCGCTTTGGCGGTCGGGCACCGCGGAGACGGTGATCGCCCCGAGCTGGGAAGCAAGCGCGCCGATGCCCAGCCCCATGAGCACCATGGGGATGGTGACGATTCCCGCGTCCGCGCCCGGGCTGATCCCGCCGATCAGGACCAGGATCCCGGCGATCATGGACAGCAGGCCCAGCCGGACGATCAGGCGCGGCCGGGCGGCGGGCGCCAGCCTGGGGATGCCCACGGCGGCGGCCAGCAGGGCAACTGACAGCGGCAGCAGCCGCACACCGGTCTGCAGCGCGGACAGCTCGAGCACCACGGACAGGAACAGCGGGATGGTGAAGAACACCCCGGCCTGGATGAAGAACTGGAAGAAGAACATGGACAAGCCGCCAGCCAACTGGGAGTTGCGCAGCATGGCCGGCCGGATGAGCGGCTCACCGCCCCGGCGCTGGACGCGAGCTTCCCACAGGAAGAAGCCATAGATGACCAACAGCCCGCAGATGACCAGCCAGACCACCGGCGAGGTCCCCAGCAGCTGGGGTCCCCCCGGTTTCGCCTTCACAAAACCCCAGGTGCCGGACCTCAAGACGCCGAACACCAGCAGGCACAGCCCGGCAACCGACAGCACCGCCCCGATGAAGTCGAAATGCACCCGGACGGCGGGCGGGGTGTCGTGGACCTTGCGCAGCGCCGCGAAGATACCGAGCGCGATCACGACTTCACCCACGAAAACCCAGCGCCACGAGGCGAAGGTGGTCACCGCCCCGCCGATAAGCGGGCCCGCCGCGACCGCAATCGCGCCCGCTGCCGCGATCATTCCGTAGGCCGCCGCCCGGCGCTGCGGCGGGAAGTTAACCGCGACCAGAGCCACGATCGCCGGCATGATCAGCGCGGCACCGATGCCTTCCAGCACCGACCAGCCGACCAGCAGCACGCCCAGGTTCGGGGACAGCGCCGTCGTCAGCGAACCTGCACCGTAGATGAGCAGCCCGATCGAGAAGGCTCGCCGCCGCCCGA
>JBEKCN010000877.1:0-2880 GCA_050014855.1 Streptosporangiaceae bacterium
CCTGGCTCTGGATCGGGCTGATCGCGGTCATCGCGGTGCTCGTGACCCGCTCCCGCAAGCGAACCTCATGATCGGCGCCGGTTTTCCGCAGCTGCTGCGGAAAACCGGCGCCGGTGACGCACGGCGCGGTCCGGCCGTGCCGGGTGAGGCGCGCAAGTCCTGCCGGTAACCTGGTAACCACGGCCGCGCAGGACCCGGGCCAGGACCTCGCCCAGATGCCCAGCACTGCTCGTGACCAGTATCTTCGCGCGCGTCATATCGGCGAGCACAGAAGGCCCGGGGCCGCACGGAAATTCCTTGGGCGCGCTCATGTGGTCTTTGTGCCGTTTGTTCGTACGTGGGATGCTGGTCGCGTGCCGGTCAGAGGGGACGCCCTGATGTGGCGCCCGACCGCCCGCAACCTCCAGGAGCTGCCCGGTGCGATCCATTTCCGCTGAGTCCACCCCGCGCGGCAGTGAGTACGCCGAGCTGTCCCGCCAGGTGCGCCAGGCGCATCTGCTCGACCGGCGAATGCCGTATTACTACACCAAGATCGCCCTGACGGCGACGGCGCTCGTGGCCGGCTGGACGGCGTTCGTGCTCATCGGTAACTCATGGGACCAGCTCGGCGTGGCGGTGTTCCTGGCCATCGTCTTCGGCCAGATCGGCTTCCTCGGCCACGACGCAGGCCACCGGCAGATCTTTGCCAGCCGGCAGGCTAACTACGCGCTCGGCATCCTCTGCGGCAACCTCGCCACCGGCCTCAGCTACGGCTGGTGGGTCAGCAAGCACAACCGGCACCACGCCAACCCGAACACCGAGGGCGAGGACCCCGACATCTCGATCGGCGTGCTGGCCTTCACCAGCAGCCGCGCACGGTCCAGTTCCGGCCTGCGGCGGCTGATCTTCCGTTACCAGGCTTACCTGCTGGTACCCATGCTGCTGCTCGAGGCCATCAGCCTGCACAGCTCGAGCATCAACTCGCTGGCCCGCCGCAAGAACCTGCCCAGGGCCACCCAGAGCTGGCCCTGGGAGGCCGCGCTGCTCGCGGTCCACTTCGCCGGCTACCTGGCCGTGGTGTTCCTGGTGCTTTCGCCGGTCAAGGCAGTCGTGTTCATCCTGGTCCAGCAGGGCCTGTTGGGGCTCTACCTGGGCTGCTCGTTCGCGCCGAACCACAAGGGCATGCCCGTCCTGAAGGCCTCCGACCGGGTCGGCTTCCTGCAGCGGCAGGTGCTCACCTCGCGTAACGTCCGCGGCGGCTGGCTCACCGACTTCGCCCTCGGCGGCCTGAACTACCAGATCGAGCACCACCTGTTCCCGTCCATGCCCCGGGTCAACCTGCGCCGCGCCCAGCCCCTCATCGCGGCGTTCTGCGCCGAGCACGGCCTTCCCTACGCCGAGGCCACCCTGATTGGCTCCTACGCCGAGGCGCTGCGCCACCTCCGCACGATCGGCCAGACCACGCGCCGCCGGCCGGCCCCGAAGGCCGCTACCGCCCCCAGCCGGTCCTGAACCGGCGTCACCACGTATCGAGCAGCGCCGGAAGCTCCGAGAGGCGGCTGATCACCGCGTCCGGGACGGCGTCGGCGTAGGGCGGCACCTCACTGTGCGGGATCAGGACCGCCCGCATCCCGGCGCCCTTGGCCCCGTGGATGTCGTCGTAGGGGCGGTCGCCGACGAAGACGCACTTCTGCGGGGCGTCCACGCCGAGGGCGGCCATGATCGCGCGGAAGGCCTCCGGGTGCGGCTTGGACCACGCGATCTCGCTGGTGTAGACGGCGGCGTCGATCAGGTCAAGCACCTCGTCGCGGATGCACACCCGCTCGTGGGCGCTGCGCGGCCACATCGTGTTGGACAGCACGCCGACGCGGATGCCCCGGCGCCGCAGTTCGCGCAGCAGCGGGGCCGCCTCCGGATCGGTCAGCGTGTGCGGGTCCCACAGCTCGAAGTAGCTGGCCAGCAGGGCCTCGGTCGGCTCGACCCCGGCATGCGCCATGATCTGCTCCAGCGTGCCGCTGGTGTACTCGGCGTCGGCCGCTACCCACATCTCGTGCTCCGCGGCGCAGAGCGCGGCCGCGACCACCTCGGCCTCGCCCGCGGGGAAGTGCGGTGCGCACACCTCCCGCCACAGCGCCTCGTGGTCGATCGTGTGCCAGGGGGTCAGCGTCCCGCCCCAGTCGAAGATCACCGCCGCTACCGCCACGGTTCACATCCTAGGAGGGCCGCTGCGGATGAGACGTATGCCGCGATCGCGGCGGAATAGCTCGTGTGGCAAACTGTTAGACATTACGAAGCGTGCTCCGGGGTCGGTGAAACTCCGAACCGGCGGTGACAGTCCGCGACCCAGAACTCCCAGGTTATGCCCAGGGGATCTGGTTGATCCGGTGAAACTCCGGGACCGACGGTTAAAGTCCGGATGGGAGGCAGCACGCGCGCGTCAGGCGTACGCTTGCCGCGCATAGCGCGCGTACACACGTCTCGCGCCCCCCGGAGCCAGGGTGTTCCGAGGAGAGGACGCGGATGTTCACCGGCATCGTGGAAGAGCTCGGCGAGACCGTCGCCGTCGATGACCTCGGCGACGCGGCGCGGCTGACCGTACGTGGCCCGCAGGTGACGCAGGACGTGGCCAACGGTGACTCCATCGCGGTCAACGGCGTATGCCTGACCGTGGCCAGCACCTCGGGTGACACGTTTACCGCCGACGTGATGCGAGAGACGCTGAACCGGTCCGCCCTCGGCGCGCTCGCGCCCGGGACGCCGGTCAACCTGGAGCGCTCCGTCCGCCTCGCGGACCGGCTGGGCGGCCATCTCGTTCAGGGTCACGTCGACGGGACCGGCACGATCATCTCCCGCACCCCGGCCAAGCACTGGGATGTGGTCCGGATCGGGCTGCCGCCGGGG
>JBEKCN010000878.1:0-2880 GCA_050014855.1 Streptosporangiaceae bacterium
TCTGTGGTTCCTGGCTCGTATGCTGCGAACCGCCCCCACCAGCCGGGAGATGGTGCTGAACTTCCTGGCCCAGCACAGTCTCAGGCTGCCGGAATCGTACTGACCCCCGGAAGCCACTGGCCCGGAAACTACCGGCCGGAAGGTACCGGCCCGACGGATTGAGGAGCTCATGACCGGCCTGTCGCAGGACGAGCAGGACATCGTCGACGTCGTGCGGGAGTTCGTCGACCGTGAGGTGCGCCCGGTGGCGCGCGACCTCGAGCACGGGAACATCTACCCGGAGAAGCTCATCGACCAGATGAAGCAGCTGGGTATCTTCGGCCTGGCCATCCCGGAGCCGTACGGGGACGTCCAGGTCTCGATGCCCTGCTACGCGATGATCACCGAGGAGCTGGCCCGCGGCTGGATGAGCCTCGCGGGGGCCATGGGCGGCCACACGGTGGTGGCCAAGCTGCTGGTCACGTTCGGCACCGAGGAGCAGAAACAGCGTTACCTGCCACGGATGGCCACGGGTGAGCTGCGCGCGACCATGGCTCTCACCGAGCCGGGCGGCGGCTCGGACCTGCAGGCCATGCAGACGACCGCGACGCTGGCCGGTGACAAGGAGGCGGGCCGGTACACGGTCAGCGGGTCCAAGATGTGGATCACCAACGCGCGGCGGTCCGGCCTGATCGCGCTGCTGTGCAAGACCGATCCCGGCGCGCGGCCCCGGCACAAGGGGATCAGCATCCTGCTCGCCGAGCCGGGCGATGGTCTCACCGTCTCCCGGGATCTCGGCAAGCTCGGCTACAAGGGCGTGGAAACGTGCGAGCTGGTATTCGACGGCTACCACGCGCCCCGCGACGCGATCCTCGGCGGCACCGAGGGGGCCGGCTTCGCGCAGATGATGAAGGGCCTGGAGACCGGGCGCATCCAGGTCGCGTCCCGGGCGCTGGGCGTCGCCGCGGCCGCGTTCGAGGATTCGCTGCGGTATGCGACCGAACGGGAGGCGTTCGGCCAGCCGATCTGGAAGCACCAGTCGATCGGCAACTACCTGGCCGACATGGCCACCCAGCTGACGGCGGCACGGCAGCTGGTCCGGTACGCCGCGGAACGGTTCGACGCGGGCGAGCGGTGCGATCTGGAAGCCGGGATGGCCAAGCTGTTCGCATCCGAGGCCGCGATGCAGATCACGCTGAGCGCGGTCCGGATCCACGGCGGGTACGGCTACTCGACCGAGTTCGACGTCGAACGCTACTTCCGGGACGCGCCGCTGATGATCGTGGGCGAGGGCACCAACGAGATCCAGCGCAACGTCATCGTCGCGCAGCTGATCAGCCGGGGCGGTCTGGGCAGGAGCTAAGGGCCGGCCCGGCCGTCCCGGTAGGGGGATCGGGTGCCAGCACCCAGCAGCTCCCCCAGCCGGGGCCGCACGCCGGCCCAGGGCCCGAACGGCGCCGCCGAGGCGCCGTCGCGGACCGAGCGGACCAAATCGGAACGGACCCGGGAACGGCTGCTGCTCGCCGCGGCGACCCGCTGAGCCGGTTCGGCTACGCCGGAATGCGGCTGGCGGACGTGGGTGAGGAAGCGGGGTCCAGGCCCCGGCCATCTATTACTACTGGCCGTCCCGGGAACAGCTCATCGAGGAAGTCGTCACGGTCGGGATCATCCGGCTGCGGGAGTACGTGGCGGCGGCGCTGGCCGCCGCGCCGCCGGGGGCGCCGGCGCTGGACCGGCTGGACATCGCCGTCGACGCGCACCTGCGCCAGGCCACTCACCCGAGCCTTCGGCCCGGGATCGCTGGGCCGGTAACGAGCGCCGCGCCGTCGCTCGCCGTGGTGCTCGCCGTTGCACCGGCCGCTCACCCGAGCCTCCGGCCCGGATTCGCTGGGCCGGTAACGGTTGCCGCGCCGTAGGTCCTGCTCGGGTACCCGCCGGTGGCGCGTCAAGCCTTAGTTTTCCCGCCGGCAGGCTGGCGGGCGGCCTTGCTGATCTGGCTGTTGAGGGTCTTGAGGGTGGCGACGTAGATCTCGGAGAAGGTGGGGAAGGGCTGGATGACGTCGCGGAGCACGGTGAGGGGTATGCGGGCGCGGATGGCGACCGTGGCCTGCTGCAGCCATTCACCGGCCTCTGGGCCAAGCGCGTAGGCGCCGGTGAGCCGCTCGCCGTCGGACAGCAGGGTCAGGAAGCCGTTGGACTGGGCGTAGGCGTGAGTGTAGGTGGCCGTCTTGGCCACCTCCGAGATCGGGGTGGTCGCGGTGAACGGGGCCTCGGTGGCGCCGACGGAGGCCGCCTGCGGGTCGGTGTAGACGACGTCGGGTATGGCCTCGTAGTGGGCCTCGCGGGGCTCGCCGAGGATGTTGGCGGCGACGACCTCGCCCTGGTATTTGCCGACATGGGTGAGCAGCCGCACGCCGGTGACGTCGCCGACGCCCCACAGCCCCGCTGCGGCGCGCAGGTGCGCGTCGACCCGCATACCGTGCTCGTCGACCGTGGCACCGGCTGTTTCCAGGCCGATCCCGCTGGTGCGCGGACGGCGGCCGGTGGCCACCAGCAGGTGGTCGCCGCGCAGCTCGCGGCCGTTATCCAGCGCCAGCACAAAGTCCGCGCCGTCGCGCCGCGCGGCGGTCGCGTGCACGCCCAGGTGCAGCTCGGCGCCGTCGGCGCGCAGGACCTCCCCCAGCGCCTCGCCCAGTGGGACGGGCTCGCGGGCCAGCACATGCGGCGCGGCCTCGACCAGGGCCACCTCGCCGCCCAGGCGCCGTACCGCCTGGGACATCTCGGCACCGACCGGCCCGCCGCCCAGGATGAGCAGCCGGCGCGGGACCGTCTTCATGCCGGTTACCTCACGATTGGTCCACACGCCGTCCAGCTCGCGCAGGCCCGGGACGGGCGGGATCA
>JBEKCN010000879.1:0-2878 GCA_050014855.1 Streptosporangiaceae bacterium
GTCCCCGCAGGTAACAGTGAAGGGCTGCTGCTGACCCAGCACCGAGGGTCATGGACCGTGGCCACGGCACCGGTTCCGTCCGGCGCCGCCGCCAACTCCTACAGCAGCATCACGGCGGTGGCCTGCCCATCGGCCGCCACATGCACCGCCGCCGGCAGCTACACCAATACCGCCGGCAACGGCCAGGTGCTGCTGCTGACCCAGCACCAAGGGTCATGGACCGTGGCCACGGCACCGGTTCCGTCCCGCGCCGCCACCAATCCCGAGACCTTCATCACCGGGATGGCCTGCCCGTCAGCCACCGCGTGCACCGCCTCCGGCGGCTTCACCGACTCCTCAGGCAACAGCCAGGGATTGCTGCTGGCCATGCACGGTTCGTCATGGACCGCGGTCCATGCACCCCTGCCCGCCGGTGCCGCCACCAGCTAGATTCACCTGAACGGCGTAGCCTGCGGGCCCGCCGCCGAATGTGTGGCTGTCGGTCCTTACATGGCCGTCGATTCCATAAAAGGACCGGCCTGATGACCAGGCCGGCACCAGATAATACTGGGGCTCATCCGAGCATTAGCGATCCTTGGTCGCTAGGAGGACCGGTCACCGGGTCCGCCAGTCGGCGGGGCGCGCCGAAGGAAATGCGTGTGCACCGTCGTGCTACCGCCTATTGCTCGCCCGGTTCGCGCGGCTGCCGGGCCTTCGCGGCCGGATAGCCGCCGGTTCAGCCCTGCCGGGTGCTGTCTGCGGCGGTCGCGGGAAGCTGGTTCCGGCCAGCCGGGGCGCGCGGTCACCTGCCATGGGTTCCGGCGGGTCTTGACGAGTGACAGCGTTCGCGACTTCGGCCAGAACATCGGAGTAGTCCGTGATGCCGAGCCGTTCGGCCACCCGGGCGATCTGGCAGGCAATGCCGGCCGGCAGCCCCCTGGCGATGTCCGGCAGTTCGGGAAGGGCGATGGGCCGCATCTGTTCATCGACCGTGGCCAGTTCCCTGCCTGCGGTGGCACGCCGGATCACCGTGGCCGTATCCGTGGGCAGCAGCCCGGCGATGACGGCGGCGGCGCTGCGCATCGCCAGCAGCGGGCCGTCCGTCTCATCCAGCCGGTGCTCCCACGGGCTGATGGCGGAGTCGATGACGACTGCGGACAGCGGCTGGAGCTGCGTGCCGAGGACCGCGGTGAGGGCGGGCGCGCCGTCGTCTTGCATGATCTGGGCCGGATCGCGGCCGGAGAGCGTCACTGATTTGCAGCTGGCTGCTGATTTTGCTGAGGATGCCGTGGGCGCGGACGGCAGCCTTGCGCCCGGCCGGGTCGTCATCGAACGCGACGATGATCGGGCTCCCGGGCCTGGCGGCACGCCCGAGCAGGGCGGCCTGCTGACTGGTCAGGGCGGTGCCGCACGGGGCCAGCCCGGCGTACCGGCCGGGATCGGCGAGACTAACCGCGATGGCGTCGAATGGCCCCTCGACGAGGACCGGTATCGCGCCCGCGGCCAGACGGGTGCGGACCTGCTGCCACCCGAACAGCAGCTCGCCTTTGCGGCCATCTACCTTTCGGCCCTTGCAGACCAGGTGGCCCGCGCGAACGGCATGCCAGTCGTTACCGACCAGATCAGCTCCTATGGGACTCTGAACGGCTGGAGCCTCGACACCCTTGCAAGCGTGCTGCTCACCGACGAGAGTGAGACGCCAGACGCCGACCGCCCGGAAGGCGGGATTGCCAGCCTTTACGCGGCCATCGCGATCAAGGCGGCGGTCCCTGCCGGAATCGAGGCCCTGCCGGCTGAGAAGATAGTCGAGATACGGCACAAGCTGGCACCCGAGTTCGATGCCTTCTGCGCGCACCTGGACTCCCTGACGGGACAGTTCACGGAGCTGGCCCGGATCGAGGATCCGGGAATCCTGCACGCGCGGCTAACGATCATGGCGGAGCGGGACCTGCTCCGCCCAACTGCTGATCTCGACCGCGGACTCCGGGCACTGAAACTGCAGCCGGCGCGCGCGGTGATGGCAATGAAGTCACTTGAACTCCCGGCCGTCACAGCAGCTGCCGTGTCCGGCGTTGGGCTTCCTGTCGCCGCTGGCCAGGCCGGAATGGCGGCAGCCCAGTTCATCGCCTCCAGCATCCAAGCCCGGCAGATCGCTGAGGAAAGACGCCGTAGCGCAGCCGGCTATCTCCTCGGAATACGCGGCGAACTTAGCCCAACAGGAGTCGTGGCACGAGTTCGCCGGATGTTTCGCCGCGCCGCACGCTACCAGCGTCGCTAATCGTCGCCCGCGGGCGATTGGGGGTGCTCCTCACACCAGGCTGCACCTGAGTCCGGAACACTCAAGATGATGGCTTGCCCTGGTGATTTCTGCTTACTCGACAGAGGAGCTCAGATCGGCCCCTTCTGCGTGCCCGCGCTCAGATGTGTCGGGTATGCCTGGCCAACGCCAGAGAGGGTCGGCGGTTATCTGAAGCCGTCTCATCTATGCCGCGCCTGACCAGGACGTCTGCGGCGTTGACATGTAGCCGAGCAGCATTCACGCAGTAGCCGCTCAGTTCTAAAAACAGCAGCGACAAGGGGATTTGCACCGGATCTTCGGCGGAGACACTGTTCAGGTAACGCGTCCGCCACGCAGGAAGAAGCACACAAAACACCCGCGGCGGCTACAGCGAAGACGCCCAAATCCAGGCTTGAGATAACGGCGGTTACTTGTGCGCATCGGTCCTGGCGGATCACGGTCTTTGTTCTTCTGGACGATCGGGCGGGCCCGGCGGTTCGGGGGCGTCGCACGCAGCATCGCAGAAGGGCTGGCGGGCGCTGCGAGTGCACCGGCACAGCGCCGCCCGGGTATCGGTCACCCAGCCGCCGGCTGCCTGTATCCGCAGATCACCGCGGATGA
>JBEKCN010000880.1:0-2874 GCA_050014855.1 Streptosporangiaceae bacterium
GCGGCCGCGTCCGGCCACACCGCGGGCGGCACCGCGGTCGGCCAGCGTGTCTGGATCGTGTACCGCCAGCTGGCCCAGCCGGTGTCGTGCCCGTCTGCGATCGGGGAGTTGGCGGTGACGGCGAGCAGCGGCGCAAGCCAGGGCCGCAGCCGCGCCAGGACCTGGACGCCCAGGTCCCGGGAGGGGACCCCGACATGCACGTGGCAGGCGCAGATGCCGGCCTCGGCGACCACGGGACCGTACCGGCGTGCCAGCTCCTGGTAACGGGGCTGGCACGTCAAAGCGGCCAGCCCGGGCGTGCGGTACGGCGCGACCCCTGACGCCACCAGGCGGCAGCCCAGATGCGCCGCGGCGGCCGCGGCGAGCCGCCGCAGCCTGACCACCTCGCGGCCGAGGTCGTCCAGGCCGGAGCACACCCTGGTTCCGGTCTCCACCTGGAACTGCATCAGCTCTTGCTGCACGCCCGGCTCCCCGCCGAGCATCCGCACCAGATCGGGGCCGGCTGGCACCGTGTCGCCGGTGGACGGGTCCAGGAGCACGAACTCCTCCTCCACCCCCAGCGTGATCGCACCGGCCGCGCGCACTGCCCCCGACCGGCGACTGGGCACCTTCGCGCCCCGTCCTGCGCCGCCCGATCCCGGCATTACCACGACCACCTGCTGCTCCGGGAGCGGGCGTAGCGGCAGCTTTTGGCCCAGCGCGCTGGCCAGTCCCGCGACTGCGTGGGCTGTGGAGATCGACGGCCACAGCAGTGCGGCCAGCGTGATGGAGGCTGCCGCCTGCACGGCCATCGCCTCGGCACCGGCCAGCGTGACGACGTGCCCGGCTGCCTTCCGGGCTGCGTCCAGCGGCTGATCGGTCGAGATCGCTAGGGTCCGGGCCATTGTCTGGTCACCTTCTGTGGTTGAGGACACGCCGCGAGTCCCCTCCGCGTCGCGCCGGCGCGCCAGTTTCTCACTAACAGCAAAATGATCATACGGAGCGTAACGGGGGCATCGGCGCAGACACGCGGACATATGCGGAGGTGGCCGGAGAGACACGGAGCCCCCGTAGAAGAGGTGTCGTTGAAGATCACCCACTACCGGGAGAACCGTGTGGTCTCCTATCGTGTCATGCTCGATATCCCCAGTGGAACTGGCCTTGTTCGTTTCCCGCCTGTCCCGTGACAGCCAACAAGTCGTCCGGTACCTGGGAAACGACATGTTGATGTCACGCTGCAGCCCGACTTTGTGACAGCCATCACGTCGTTTCCGAAGCGGAGTCGGCTGCGGGAGGGGGCGGCCGCTTTGACGGCCGGCACTGCCCGAGGTTGATGGCGACGGCGCACCCCGTCGGAATCTACGCCGCCCAGGCCCTCGGGCGTGAAGGAAGCCGGGCTGACCCACGGCGGTTTCTACCGGCACTTCGACTCACGAGAGCAGCTCGTCGCCGAGGCCGTGCAGCGGGCCCTGACCCAGGGCAGCGAATGGACGATCGCGTCCGGCAAGCTCGGCGGCCAGCGGGGATTCGCCAAACTCGTCGACGGTTACCTCAGCACCTGGCATCGGGATCATCCCGAGTCTGGTTGCGGCGTGGCCGGCGTCGCCGCGGATGCCGCCCGCGATGGCGGCCCGGCCCGAGGCAGCTACACCCGCCAGGTGAAGGAATGCCTCGCTGTGCTGGCCGTCTTCACTGGCAGCCCCGAACGCCACCGCCCGGTTGGTCGACGCCAAGGTCCTGCTGCGCTCTACGGCGTGAGCCGCGCAGTATACGGAGTGCGTTACTAATATCTTTCCCCCCCATTATCCGTCATGGGTTTTCTGTCGCCCCGAAGTGGCAAAGAACAGAACATTGCTGGAGCCGGGGGGCAGCAGAGTGCGAACATGGATTGCAGTCGAAAAACGGGGCAGGACGGCCGTGGGCGGCGGAGCGCGGGCGCCCGGTCTCGATGGTGTCCGGGCGCTGGCTGTGTTTGCGGTTATCGCCTTTCATGAGCAATTCGCGGCTTTCCACGGCGGATTTCTCGGGGTTGATGTCTTTTTTGTCCTGAGCGGCTACCTGATCACCGACCTGCTCGCCGCCCACTGGGCCCGGCATGGGCAGCTGGACCTGCGCGGGTTCTGGATCCGGCGCGCGCGGCGGCTCCTGCCCGCCCTGGCCGTGGTGCTGGTCACCGTGACAGCGGCGGTCGCCGTGATCGAACCAGGACAGCTCGGGGCGCTGCGGCCGGCGCTGCTTGCGGCGGTCAGCTATTCGAGTAACTGGTGGCAGGCGTTTCAGCATCAGTCGTATTTCGCCGGGTTCGGCCCGCCGCCGCCGTTGCGCCATCTGTGGTCGCTCGCCATCGAGGAGCAGTTCTACCTGGTGTGGCCGCTGATCCTGATCGTGACGCTGCGGGCCTGCCAGCGCCGCCGGCTCCGGGCCGCCGTCGCGCTGGCGGGGGCGGCCCTGTCCGCGGTGGCCATGGCCGCCATCTACGTGCCGGGCGCGGATCCCTCACGGGTCTACTACGGCACGGACACCCACGCGTCCGCGCTGTTCATCGGGGCTGCGCTCGCCTTCGCCTGGCCGCTGCGGCAGCTACGCGCCGCGTCACGCCAGCAAGCCCGGCGCGCCGACGCGGCGGGCCTGACCGGGATCGCCGTGCTCGCCTGGGCGATGAGCCGCTACTCGGGCGGGGACGGGGCCCTGTACCCGGCGGGGCTGGTTATCGCAGCGGCCGGGGCCGGCGGCCTGGTCGTGGCAGCCGCCAGCCCCGGCATCATCGCCGGGCTGCTCAGCTGGGCGCCGCTGCGCTGGGCCGGCGTGCGGTCATACGGCATCTACCTATGGCACTGGCCGGTCATCGCGATCGCAGCCGCGATCACCGGGCCGCGACCCGAGGCCCCCTGGCTT
>JBEKCN010000881.1:0-2872 GCA_050014855.1 Streptosporangiaceae bacterium
GTCACCTGGTCCTGCAGGACCACGAGGGGTCCCCACTGGCGGTGCTCGAGATCAGCGAGCAGCAGCCCACCTTCAGTCACGGCGAGCAGGCGGGATGGCGGGTGGCCGGCCCGGTACGGTCGCTGCGTGAGCCGGAGCACGGCCCGTTCCGGCGGCTGCGCCGCCAGCCGGCCGAGGTTCGGGCCGATCTCGGTGCGGGCCCGGTCCTGGCCTGCGCGACCCGCGGTGCCCTGCATCGGCGCCAGATCGGGCAGCTGCGTTACCTCGCCGACCAGATGAAGGCCCGCCTGCTGCTGCTTCCACTGGTCGCCGGGCCCGCGGACGTGGTGGTCAGGCCGGACGCGCTGGTGCGCGCGGTGCTCGCCGCCGCCCAGCACCTACCGGCCGGGACGCTGGTGGTCCCGGTCCCACTCGCGCCCCGGGACGGTGGTCCCAGCGTCGAACTGCGGGCGCGGGCCGTGGTGGCCGCCGCGTACGGCGCGACGCATCTGCTCGTGGACCCCGCCGACGCGCCCGAAGTCCTGCTCAGCGGCCGGAGCAGCAACGGCGGCCGGAACGGCCCGCTGCAGCTTCCGGACCTGCCGATACCGGTGGTCTCGGCCGGGGACTGGGCCTACGACCCGAGACCGGAGGTCTGGCGGCCGCTGTCCCTGATCGAGCTCGGAGCGGAGCGCAGCGAGCTGACCCACGACGAGCTCACCGACCTGCTCGATCGCGGTGACCCGCTGCCCGCGTGGTTCACGCCGGAGGGCGTCGCCCGCGAGCTGCGGCTGGCCCGGCCGCCGCGTGGCCAGCGGGGCCTGGTCATCTTCTTCACCGGGCTGTCCGGTTCCGGCAAGTCCACGGTCGCGCGCGACCTACGGGACGCGCTGGCCGAACGGGGGGACCGGACGGTGTCGCTGCTCGACGGCGACCGGGTGCGGCAGCTGCTGTCGGCCGGGCTGACCTTCTCCCGCGCGGACCGTGACCTGAACATCGTGCGCATCGGTTATGTCGCCGCCGAGGTCGCCCGGCACGGTGGGATAGCGATCTGCGCGCCGATCGCGCCGTACGCATCCGCGCGGGCGACCGTGCGGGAGCTGGCTTCCGCGGCCGGTGACTTCCTGCTCGTCCATGTGGCCACGCCGTTGGAGGTCTGTGAGGCCCGGGACCGCAAAGGACTGTACGCGAAGGCCCGGGCCGGGCTGATCGGCAGCTTCACCGGGATCTCTGATCCTTACGAGGAGCCCAGGGACGCTGACCTGGTTCTCGACACCTCGGCCATGAGCCGCCAGGACGCGGTGGAGGCCGTCGTCGGGCTGCTGACGGCGGGCGGCTGGCTCACTCCGGAGCCCGGCCCGACGGCGGCCGGCGCCGGCCGCCGGAACCGCTGACAGACGGCGCTCCCGGCCCGGGCGAGCCAGCCCGGCCCGGGTTGCGCAGCCCGGCCCGGGTTGCGCAGCCCGGCCCGGCCGCGGGGCTGGAGCGGGAGATCGGGGAGATCCGGGCCCGCTGGCCGCTCAGTCCTCGTCTTCGGCGCGCGTGCCTTCGTCGAGGCGGGTGCCGAGCTCGACGCTCCGGCTGCGCACGCCGCGCAGCCGGGAGGTCAGCGCGCCGGACATGCGGTCCCGCTGCCGTGACAGCAGGACAAAACTGGCGATCCCGCTGACCAGCAGGGCCAGGGCGGCCAGCAGCAGCCCGCGGGCGCCGGCGAAGTAGAGGGCCACGAGCGCGATCAGGAAGAGCACAAACCGCGCGGACGTGTAGGCCAGAGCAGTACGCATGACACTTACAGGTTAATGCGCCGCCGGCGCTGGCGTGGCACCGCCGCCGGCAATGACCCGCGTGAACAGGGCCGGGTCGATGTTCCCGCCCGAGAGCACCGCCACGGGATGACGGGCCGCCGGGAACTCGTCCCGGCGGAACAGGCAGGCCGCCACCGCGGCCGCACCGCCCGGCTCGGCCACCAGGCGCGCCTCGGTGGCCAGGCGCCGCACCGCGGCGAGGATTTCCCCGTCGGTGACGGTGACGATGCCGGCCACATCCCGCTGCATGTGCGCAAAGGGAAGAGCGCCGACGCGCTCCACCCGGAGCGCGTCGGCGACCGTCCGCTGGACCGAGGCGGACGGCCAGGCGATCCGCTCCCCCTTCCGGAGCGAGTCCCGGGCGTCCGCGGCGAACTCGGGCTCTACACCGATGATCGTGACGTCCGGGCTGACCGCGCGGGCCGCGGCGGATATACCGGCGATGAGGCCGCCGCCGCTGACCGGCACAACGATCAGGTCCGTGTCCGGGGCATCCGCCATGATCTCCAGGCCGATGGTGCCCTGGCCGGCGATCACGCGGGGGTCGTCGAACGGCGGGATGAGCGCGTAGCCATGCCGGGCGACCAGCGCATCGGCCGTGGCCGTCCGCGCCTCCATGGTCGGGGCGACCCTGATCAGCTCGGCGCCGCAGGCGATGATGGCGTCCGTCTTGGTGGCCGGCGCCGTCTCGGGTACCACGATCACGGCGCGGATGCCGAGCAGGGCCGCGGCGTAAGCCACCGCGTGCCCGTGGTTGCCGCTCGAATGGGCCACCACTCCCCGCTGCCGCTCAGCTGACGGCAGCGCGCTGATCGCCGCATAGGCGCCGCGCAACTTGAACGAGCCCACCGGCTGTAGCGACTCGGGTTTGATCAGCAGCGGGGACGGCAACCCCGGAAAGGGCGCAAGCGCCGTGCGGGTGACCACACCGTGCAGGCGGTCGGCGGCGGCCCGGATCTCTGCAACCGATACAAGCTGACCCATGCCGCCACAGTAAGGTAGCGGGCACACGGAATAATCGGGCCGCTCTAATTTTCCGAAATCTAGGCAGAAAGCACTCGTTAGTCGCCAAACTTAGGTCAGGCTCA
>JBEKCN010000882.1:0-2871 GCA_050014855.1 Streptosporangiaceae bacterium
ATCTGATGGTTCGGTTACTCACACCGGCTCCCCTAGCCAGAGAGTGATCCCCAAGCTGCTATCAAATCACTTTCAGGCCGCACATCCTTAAAACGGCTCATTTTCCGGTTCCGACTGTAGCGGCTTTCCCAGGCGTGGCAAGGTTCTGGCCATCGCGCCGGGCAGCTTCTTTCCAGTCCTCCACGGCTTCCTTCCAGTACTCCACAGCGCCGCTTGCCGCTGCCCCTCGTGCAACTGGATGCAGACCGGGTGCAGTACCCGGCGCGTCGGGGGGGGAAGATCACCGTCAACTTCCTGAGCAATTGGCAAGCAGCCCCTGGCGTGCCCGTGGCCGGGGGCGGACATCCCACGTATCCCGTGCGAATACGGGATTTACCCGGTTCACTCCCGTTTACCCGGTTCACTCCCGTAGACGTGAACGGGAATCGCGGGCGCGGGAACTGATGCGGTGGCCCCGCCAAATGCCGGGCGGGCCGAGAGAAGAGCCGTTTCCGGCGATGTCCCGCGTGCGGCTCAGATCATTACAAGCAGTGGCCAATCCGGTCCTGAACCGGCGATCCGGCCGGGTATCACCGAGCGCCAGATGCTCAGCGTGCTGCCGCCGCGGGGGATACGTGGCGCCGGAAGGTGGGGGCTCGGGTCGCTCCGGAGTGATATCGAAACCGCCCGCCCGCCGGCCGCGATTGACACGGCCGGGTTACCGGGACCGCGCAGGGACCACCGACCCTACTAACCAACTGTTATGGCTCGTTACATTGTGTATAAGAGCCGGAGATGCGGCAGCGAGCAGAGAGAACGAGCAGAGAGAAACAGTGCGCGATGGTGGTCGAAGTCCAGGACGTGACGGCACGGCTGGTGGCCGAGTTCGCCTACGCCCTGAAGAACGGCCAGGTGGTGGCCTACTTCCAGCCGGAGGTCGAGCTGTCCACCGGGATGGTCGTGGCCGCGGAATCGCTCGCCCGGTGGCAGCACCCGGAGCTGGGCACCTTGTCACCCGTGCTGTTCGCGCCGCTGGCCGAGCGGCTGGGCCTGATGGGGGAACTGACCGACCTGATGCTGAAGCTGTCGCTAGCGCAGCACCGGAGGTGGGCCGCCGACGGATGGAGCATTCCGATCTCGGTCAATGTCGGGCCCGAGTGCGTCACCAAACCGGGATTCCCGGCCCATATCGCAGAGCTCCTCAGGGAAGAGCAGGTGTCAGGCCGCATGCTCACCCTGGAGGTGAGCGAGCAGACGGGTACCGCCGCGGTGAGTGCGGAGTTTTTCGCCCAGCTCGCCGAGTTCGGCGTGCGCACCGCCCTTGATGACTTCGGCACCGGCTTCGCCTCGCTGGAGAGCCTCGGCGGCTGGCCCATCGACGAGCTCAAGCTCGACATTTCCCTGGTCCGGCCGATCGCCAGCAGCCCGAGCTTCCGGACCATCGTCAGCACCACCATCGATCTCGCTCACCAGCTGGGCGTCAAGGTCGTCGCGGAGGGGGTCGAGTCCGAGGCCATCCGGTCCGAGCTGTATGCCCTCGGGTGTGACGTCGGCCAGGGTTTCCTCCTCGGACGCCCCATGCCCGCCGGGGGGTTCGCCGACTGGCTACGTGAGCGGGAGCAGTTCGTGCCTGGCGTGCCGGATTACCGGGCGCCGCTGCCGGTCACCGCGCGGGCCGGCGCGGCCCGCCGCAGGGACCAGGCGAGCGGCACCTACCGGCGGCTGATGAGCGCCGGCCGCCGGGTTGTGGACCAGGTCGGAGGTTCCACGCTGACGGCGGCCGTCGCCATGCTGGTCGTCTACGGCCTGTGGCAGGTGTTCCGCTGGGGCGGGCAGCGGGATCAGGCGCTCATCGGGGATCTGGCTTTTTTCCCGCCGAACGGCGCCGCCATCGTGTATGCCTGGCGGGTATCGCGGCGCGCTGACCTCGGGCGTGCCACCTGCCGGGCGTGGCGGCTGCTGTCGGCCGCGCTGGCGGTCTACCTGCTCGGCGATGCACTGCAGCTTTTCTATGAGGTGGTACTTCACGAAAGGGCGTATCCCACCTGGGCGGACGCCGCGTACCTGATGTTCTACGTCGTCGCCTTCTGCGGTCTCATGGCCTTTCCCGCCCGCCGCCGCAGCCGCTCGGAACGGTTCCGGCTAATGCTCGATATGGGCACGGTCTTCGTGGGCGGGGCGACGGTGATCTGGTACGTCGCCCTCGGGCCGGCCGTGGGATCGCAATTCGGCTTCCATCTCGACGATCTCGTGACCTTCGCCTATCCCGTCGGCGATCTGGTGCTGCTGTTCGGCGTGCTGACCCTGCTGTGGCGGGGCGTCCCGCGCTCCACCGTGGTGTCCCTGCGGATCTTCGCGACCGGCCTGCTGGTCTTCATCGCGGCCGATATGACCTACGACTACATCATCGTCCACTCGTCCTACCGCGGCGGTGACCCTGTCGACACCCTCTGGATCCTGGCCGTGACGATCCTGTTCGTGGCGGCCGGATGCCAGCTGCGGGCCCGCCCGGCCGCGGAGTTCGCCGGATCGCCGAAGCCGTCCGGGGCGCGGCCCAGCGCGCTGCCTTACCTGGCGGTCGCGGGGAGCTACCTGCTGCTCGTGATCGTCGGATTGCACGACGTCAGATTCAACCCGCTGGGTGGTGTCCTGCTGGGTGCGGTTCTGCTGACGGCCCTGGTCAGCGTCCGGCAGTTCGCCGCTCTGCGGGATAACGGGCGGCTCGCGGTCAGGTACCAGCAGCTCGCTTCCATCGACGGGCTGACCGGCCTCTACAACCGCCGCCACTTCATGGAGATGGCCGAGGGCGCCTTCGCGCACGCGCAGCGGCTCGGCCAGCAGCTTGTCGTCCTGATGATCGACGTGGACCGCTTCAAGCAGATCAACGATGTG
>JBEKCN010000883.1:0-2860 GCA_050014855.1 Streptosporangiaceae bacterium
CCGGGTGCTGACGCTGATCGCGTTCCAGGCGCCCGGGCCGCCGCCCGCGGCCTGGCCGTGGCGCCGCTGGCGCCCTACCGCGTGACGGGACGGCACGACCGCCCGGCCCTGATCGTGGGCTATGGCACCCCGCCCGAGCACGCCTTCAGCGGGGCCGTCGCCCGCCTGTGCGCGATCCTGCGGGAGGCGGCCTGAGGGGTTGAGCTGCATCCATGGCACCCTATGCTCATATATCGCTAACGGCTTCCCGGCCCGACCGTCGAGGAGAACCCATGCTGGTGCCGCTTTACGGCCGCGTGATCGCCGCGGTGGTTGGCGGCCTCCTGGTGCTGACGGTCTGGGGGAGTGCCATCGGCGCCCTCATCGTCTCGCGGTCGGTCGGCAGCCGGCTCACCCGCATGTCCGACAAGTTCGTGACCATCGTGTTCCGGATGGTCAGCGAGCACGTGGTGGACTACCGGCGCCGGGACCGGATCCTGTCCGCCCAGGCCGCGGCGATCCTGTTCGCCCAGCTGGCCGTCTGGCTGGTCTCCGCGTTCGTCGGCTTCGCGCTGCTGCTGTGGCCGTTCGAGCGCGACATGACGGCCGCGTTCATCGCGGCCGGATCCTCGCTGTTCACCCTGGGATTCGACGAGCCGCCCGGGGCGACGCCCGCGGTGATGGTCTTCGTGGCCGCCGCGACCGGGCTGATCATCGTCACCCTGCTGATCGCCTACCTGCCCACCCTGTACGGGGCGTTCAACCGCCGGGAGACCGAGGTGGCGCTGCTCAACGCGCGGGCCGGCGTCCCGTCGTGGGGCCCGGAACTGCTGGCCCGCACGCACTACGCGCTGGGCTCCGGGGTGTCCACCATCGACACCATGCCGGCCCTGTACGCCCAGTGGGAACGCTGGGCCGCCGACGTCGCCGAAAGCCACACGACCTACCTGCCGCTGGTGCGATTCCGCTCGCCGCAGCCAAAGTCATCCTGGGTCACCGCGCTGCTGGCCGTGCTGGATTCCGCCGCGCTGTTCCTGTCGCTCTCGCCCAAGGCCGCGCCCGTGGTGCCGGCCCGGCTGTGCCTGCGCGGCGGCTCCCAGTGCTTCGGCCGGGTCGGGCGGGCGATGGGCTTCGATATTCCCGAGGAGCCCGACCCCAACGCCGGGATCCACGTCACCTACGAGCAGTTCCTCGACGCCGTGCAGCGGCTCAAAGAGGTCGACTTCCCGCTGGAGCGCGATCCGGCCGACGCCTGGCCGGATTTCGTCGGGTGGCGCGTCAACTACGAGCTGGCCGCGTACGCGATCGCCTTTGCCCTGGACGTGCCGGCCGCCCTGTGGTCCGGGCCCCGCATGCACCCTGTCGAGCCGATCCCCCCGTTCCGCCCGGCACCCGGCCGGATGCCGAAGACCGTCAAGGAGCGCCAGCCGGAGACCGTGGAGGACGGCGGTCGGCGTTAGCCTGGCCCGGCGCGGCCCGGGCCACGATACTGGGGTCATGAGCGAGCTGAGCTACGCCGAGTCGGTTGTCGTCGCCTGCCCGCCGGAGGCCCTCTACGACATGATCTCCGACGTGACCCGGATGGGGGAGTGGAGCCCGGTCTGCCGGGCCTGCTGGTGGGACGAGGGCGGCGGCCCGCGCGCGGGTGCCTGGTTCACCGGCCGGAACGAGACTCCGGAGCGGACCTGGGAGACCCGCTCCCAGGTCAAGACGGCCGACCGGGGCCGGGAGTTCACCTTCGAGGTGGGCGGCGCGTGGATCCGCTGGAGTTATAGGTTCGCGCCGCTGGACGGGGGCACGCAGCTGACCGAGACCTGGACGTTCCTGCCCCCGGGCATCGCCCGGTTCCGCGAACGGTACGGTGACCAGGCTCAGGCACAGATCGAGGACCGGACCGCGGCGGCGCACAGCGGCATCCCCACGACCCTCGCCGCGATCAAGAAAGCCGCCGAGTCCGGCTGAGATCCCGTTACATGCTGAGGCCCGTTACATGAAGGCTCCGTCCACGGCCAGCGTCGAGCCGCTGACGTAGGACGCCTCCGGGGAGGCCAGGAACGCGACCGCCGCGGCGACCTCCTCCGGCTCGGCAAACCGGCCGAGCGCGGTGAACATGGTGCTGACGGAATCCGGCAGGTCCGGCATGTCCCGCAGCACCGGATGGAGGTAGTGGGGGCCGTGCTCGGCCGCCATGTCACTGCGGGTGCCGCCTGCGGCGACGGCGTTGATGGTGATGCCGTGCCGGGCCAGCTCGGGCGCGAGGTTGAGCACCAGCGCGGAGACGGCGGCCTTGCTCGCGGCGTACAGGCTGTGCTCGAACACGGCGTGCCGCGCGCTGACCGAGGACGTGAGCACCATCCGGCCGCCGTCGCCCATCACCGCGGCGGCGGCCTGCGCGGCGAACAGCTGCCCGGCCACGTTGATGCCGAACACCCGCTCGTAGTCGGCAACCGTGATCGACTCCAGCGGGCCGAAGTACTCCACACCGGCGTTGCTGATCAGCACGTCCAGGCCGCCGAGCGCCTCGACGGTTTGGGCCACCAGCGCGCGGGTGGCCTCCGGGTCGCTCACGTCGGCCTGCAGCGCCACGGCCCGGCCGCCGGCGGCGGAAAGTTCCTTGGCCAGTGCTTCGGCAGCGTCCCGGCCGCTGCGGTAATTGATCGCCACCGCGGCCCCCTCGGCGGCCAGCCGCCGGGCGATCGCCGCCCCGATCCCCCGGCTGGCCCCGGTGACGAGGGCGCGCTTGCCGGTCAGTCTGTTCACAAATACCTCCTCGGAAAGTCCCTAGTATGAACGTTCCGGGAGATTTTGGCTCAACCTGCTCCCGGTAGCGCGGTCGGCGACGCCTGGTCTGCTCGCTCGGCGGCCTCGGTGATGTTACGGA
>JBEKCN010000884.1:0-2852 GCA_050014855.1 Streptosporangiaceae bacterium
CCGGTTTTGGCGGCCGCGCTCAGCATGTTCGACGCCCGTTCGATGGACCAGCCCTTGACCAGGCCGGACGGGTCGAAACGGCCACCGGGCCAGGCGGTGAAATACCCGTCGCTCTGCTCCTTGATCACCGCGCATTCCGCAATGACCTCAGCGAGTTCCGGCGCGCACTCGGCCAGCGTGAGCTCACCCCGGCCGAACCGGCTGACGTCGCTGCCGCCGGAGTAGGTGGAGAACGTGGCGTCCACCCAGTGCAGCCAGCTCAGCACCTCCGGCAGCACGGGGGCGGCGCTGGCCGGCACGTCGAAGGAGAACACCGTGCCCATCACGTGCTCGGCGTGCCGCAGCCGTCCGGCGGGACGCCCGATCCGGGTCCCGCCGGGACTGGTCGCGCCCGGGCCGGGCAGATGGGGGTTGCTCACGCTGATCCCGGTCACGCCCGCAGCCGCTGCGGCATCTCCCGGGCCGGCCGAGCCCGCGGGCTCACCGGGTCTGGTGCCGCTCATCCGCCTGACCGGTGCACTAGGCGCTGGCCTTGTCCAGCGCGCTTTGCAGGGACTTGAGGTAGCCCGCGCTGGTGTAGCTCGCGCCGGAGACGGCGTTGATCTTCGCGCTCTGCGCGGTCAGGGCCTCGTTGTTCAGCAGGGGCAGCGCGTGCCCGTCGATCATCTGGCTGTTGATGCCGTCGTCGGTGTGCTGCAGCACGGTGACCTTGACGATCTTCCCGGCGTTGAGCGTCACCTGCACCTGGGTCGTGCCGTACGGCGTGGCGATCGCGTCTCCAGTCACCACGGTGCCGGTTCCCGAGCCCGCGCTGACCGGGGCGGATGCGGCCGCGGCGCCGGAGGCCCCCGAGCTGCCGGAGCCGGCGGCGCTGCCGGAGCCCGGTGACGTGCCCGTCCCGCCGGAGCCGGCCGTCACCCCGGCCGAGGCGGTCGAGGCCATGTGCGACCGGAACGACAGCAGCATGACCAGGCCGGCCACGGTACCGCCGAGCGCGAGTACTACCCGGCGCATCGGATTCCTCCGTTCAATGTTGCTGATGGGTGTGCGGCCATGGACGGGGCGGCGCTCACAACTCGAATGACTCGTGGTGAATGTGGCCGCGCGGGACGCCTGCCGCGGTCAGGGCGGCGAGGGCGGAATCCTGCATCCCGGCCGGACCACAGACGTAGACGTCGTAGCGGCGCAGCCCGGGCACCAGGGACAGCAGCCGTTCGGCGGACAGCGGATCGCCGCCGAGCTGAGCCCGCGATCCGATCAGGTAGTGCACCGTGCCGCCGCGATCCCGGGCGATAGCGTCCAGCTCCGGGCCGAACACCACATCGTCCGGGCTGCTCGCCCGGTAGATGAGCGTGACGTGCCCGGGCAGGGTCGCGAACATGGCGCGCAGCGGCGTGATGCCCACTCCGCCGGCCAGCAGCAGCACCTGGCGGCTGTCCTTGGCCGGGGTGAACGCCCCGTAGGGTCCTTCCGCGATGACCTTGGTGCCGGGCTGGAGCCGACTGACGGCCCCGCTGTGATCACCGCGGTCCTTGACCGTGATGCGCATAACGTCCGGGCGCGGGGCCGCGGACAGCGAGTAGGGATGCGAGGACCACCACATGCCGCGGGCCAGGAACCGCCAGCGGAAGAACTGCCCCGGATCGGCCTGCAGCTCGTCCAGGTGGTCACCGCCGATGTAGACGGACACCACGTCCGGGGATTCCCGGCGCAGGGCCACGACGTGAAACCGGTGCCGCCGCGCGCTGCGCAGCGGGGTGAGGACGCGGTACCAGATCAGCAGCGCGGCGACCGAGGCGTACATCAGGGACCAGACGAACCGCGCCTTGAGGCTGCTGACGAACGAGGCACCGTCCGCGAACTGGTGACTGAACGCCAGCGCGATGGCCAGGTAGGTGTAAAGGTGCAGGTGATACCAGGTGTCGTAGTTGATACGGCGGCGCGCCGCCCGCGCGGACACCAGGCCGATGCCCAGGAACAGGAACCCGGCCACCGTCGCCATCAGCACATCGGGGTACGAGAGCAGCAGGGTTTTCGTCTCGCCGACCACGTTCTCGTGCGCGGTGACCGCATAGCCCCAGGTGATGAGCGTGGCGTGGGCTACGATCACGCTGACGACATACCGGCCGCCCATCGCGTGCCAGCGGGCAAGCCGGTCGGTGCCAATCCCTCGTTCCAGGGGCGGAAGCCGGGCCATGAGCGCGACCAGTACGACGACGCCGTAGCCGGCGAGGAGGCCGAGGATGCGCCCCGCGTTGGTGAGCCAGTCGCCCAGACCGTGTACGGAGGGGGTGTCCGACCACCACAGCGCGATCACGGCGAGGACGCCGGCCCCGATGATGGACAGCACCAGCCCCGGCCGTGCGCGCAGGCGCTCGCGTGGCTCGATGACCCGGCGCGACCGGCCGCTCTGGCGCGCTCTTGCCCGGTGCAGGCGCGGGTCGCCGGCACCTCGCGACCGGGACCCGGCCGTCCCCTGCCGCGATTCGACGCTCAGCACGGCGTTCCCCTCCTGACCTGTCGCCGCCGATGTTCCATCAGGCCAGTGAGATCCGGCCGGACTGGATCTTCAGGGACTGCGCGGGCAGCGGGCTCGGGGCCGGCCCAGCGACGACGTGGCCGTCCGTGATGCTGAACTTGCTGCCGTGGCAGGGACAGTCGATCGTCCTGTCCGCGATCTGGTCCACGATGCACTGCATATGCGTGCAGACGGCGCTGAATCCCCTGAACTGGCCGCCGCTGGGCTGCGTGACCACGACCCGTTCGCTGGCGAAGATCTTGCCGCCGCCCACCGGGATGGCCCCGGTACTGGTGAGCGCACCGCCGGGGCCGCCCGCCGCCGCCGCGCCGCC
>JBEKCN010000885.1:0-2852 GCA_050014855.1 Streptosporangiaceae bacterium
AGCGGTGTTTCCGCACCTTCAACTGGACGAGCTGCTTGCGGAGCTGCAGTCGCGCATGCAAGTGATCTTGGCTACCCGGGACCGGATACGCAGCTTGCTCGAGGCGGTTGTGGCGGTCGGTTCCGGCCTGGACCTGGAGACGACGCTGCAGCGGATCGTCGAGGCTGCCGTGGGGCTGGTCGACGCCCAGTACGGTGCGCTCGGGGTGATCGGGGAGGGCCAGCGACTGACCGAGTTCGTGCCGGTCGGCCTGGACCAGGCCGCCATCAGCAAGATCGATCACTGGCCCGAGGGGCACGGTGTGCTCGGACTCCTTATCCAGGATCCACGGCCGCTGCGCCTGGCCGACATCGCGGCTCATCCGGAGTCCTCGGGCTTTCCGGCCGGGCATCCGCCCATGAAAAGCTTCCTCGGCGTCCCGGTCCGTGTCCGGAACGAGGTGTTCGGAAACCTTTACCTCACCGGCAAAAAGGGCGGCGGCGAGTTCACCGAGGACGACGAGGCGGTGCTGATCGCGCTGGGGGCCGCCGCGGCGGTGGCGATCGACAATGCCCGGCTGTACGACGCGGCCCGCAGCCAGCAACGGTGGATGGAGGCCAACGCCGAGGTGGCCACCAGCCTGCTGTCGGGAACCGACCCGGATGAGGTGCTCGCCTCGGTGACCCAGCAGGTGCGTGATCTGGCCGGGGCGGATCTCGTCGTGCTCGCGCTGCCCGAACAGGACGACAGCATCCTGGTCATCCGGTTCGCGGCCGGCGACGGTGAAGACTCCGTGCGTGGCCTGGTGCTCCGGGAGGGGCACTCGCTGTCCGGGCAGGTGCTGAGCACAGGTCTGCCGGTGACGGTCGATGACTTCGGCCAGGATTCGCGCACGGCCGATTCTGTGCGCGGCCCGATGGGGCATGTCGGCCCCGCGATGCTCTTCCCGCTGGGCGTGGCGGGTGACGTGCGCGGTGTGCTGACCGTCGGCCGTCGGCGGGGCGGTATGCCCTTCCCGGAGGCGATCGCCGATGTGGTCGGCTCGTTCGCCGCGCAGGCGGGGATCGCGCTGGAACTGGCCGCGCGGCGCAGCGACGCGGAGCGCCTGTCGCTGTACGAGGACCGGGACCGGATCGCCCGGGACCTGCACGATCAGGTCATCCAGCGGCTTTACGCGACCGGGATGGCGCTGGAAGGTACGGTACCGATGATCGACAGGCCCGAGGCTGTCGCCCGGGTCAAGCGGTCGGTGGACGCGATGGACGCGACGATCAAGGACATCCGGGCGACGATCTTCGCGCTGCAGTCCCGGCCGCAGGAAGAGCAGCTGAACCTGCGTGAGGCGATCGTCGGGGTTGTCGAGGAGATGACGCCCGTCGCGGGTTTCGCGCCCTCGCTGCGCCTGGGCGCCAGTCTCAACGACCGGGTCCAGCCGCAGATCGCCGAGGACATGATCAGTGCGCTGCGGGAGGCCCTGTCCAACGCCGCCCGGCACGCCCGGGCCAGCCGGATCGACGCCAGCGTCGACGTCGACGCTGAAGGCTGCCTCACCGTGCGGGTCACTGACGACGGCGTCGGCATCACGGCCGGCGGCCGCCGTAGCGGACTGCGGAACCTCACTTCGCGGGCGGAGAACCTGGGCGGCGAAATGCGGCTGGGGCCGGCCTCGGCCGAGGGGACCGGAACCGAACTGGTCTGGCGGGTCCCGAGCCGGGGCACCGGGAAGATCAGCTAGTACCCGGCAGTCGCTGGCCGGTCACGATGCCCTGCGAGATGTGCATGAACCGGTCGGTCTCGGCGGCGGCCCATGAGGTCAGCCCCATGCCCCGTAGCCTGGCGGTAAGAGCGGGATCGTTCACTTCACCGGCGTGGCCGACCACCGTCACGGTCCAGCCGCTCTGGCTCGCGTCGCACAGGGAATCGGCCTGCAACGCCACGACGCAGTGATGCAGGACCGGGCAGAGCGCACTCACCAGACTGACTGCGATGAAGATGTGGCCGCGGTCGACCGCGAACCTGACCGGCTCCACGGCCGGCATCGCGTTCCTGCTGAAGGCGACCCGGCCCACCGGTACCGACTTCAGCAGACGCACGCACTCCAGCACCGGAAGCGGCCGGGCGGTGACTGCCTTCATGTCGGCAGGTCTATCCACGCCGGCCAGGACGGGAAAGGGACCAAGGTCCGGCTGCCTGAGCCGGTTGGTCCTTATGGCCGCGGAATCAGCCCGGTTCCCGCGGAAATGGGTCCTGCGGCTCGGTCGGCGCGAGCCGGATCCGGGCGACCACGGCGGGTGCCCCGTCCGGACACGCGATGACCGGATTCCGTGGTTCCCATCCGGCGGCTGGCCCCCACCACCGCCACCGAATCCGGCTGGAACACATGACGCAGGCTCACCACATCCGCGCTGCGCTCGCGGAGCGCATACCCGACGTGGCCGGCACCTTCTGCCGTCGCATCCATCCGCCGCCTCCAGCCTGACGTCCTGAAGCCCCGTCAGACCAGTGGCCTGAACGTGCGGGCCGGCTCATCCGACCGGTAGTCGAGCCGGTCACGGACGGCCACGACCCCTTCAATGTGCCGCACCGTACGGACGATTTCGTGACCGATAAAGTCAGATTCCGGCTCGCCCGCGAGCGTGACGACACCGTCCTTCACGGTGATCCGGTAGGACAGCGGGTCGGTAAGGAACCGGCTGAGCATGACATCATGGGTGATCTGGTGCCGGATCTCTTTGTCCGGCCTGCTGAAGACGCTGAGTACGTCGCTCCGGCTGACGATGCCGGCCAGCTGGCCCGCGCCGTCCACGACCGGAAGCCGCTTTACCCGGTGGTCGTACATCAGCTGAGCGGCATAGCTGACCGTGTCGTCCGGG
>JBEKCN010000886.1:0-2852 GCA_050014855.1 Streptosporangiaceae bacterium
CCACTGCGGGTCCTGTACCTGGCAGAAGTACGGGCCGTAGAACAGCTCCTGCAGGCAGGCGACCTGGGCCCGCGCAGACGCCGCCTCGCGCAGCGCGGAGACGGCGTTCTTGATCATCGAATCCTTGTCGCCGGTCCACTTCTGCTGGACCAGGGCGGCGCGTACGGTCGGCATGGCGTCTCCTATCAGATGGCGGCCGGTCCTATCAGGTGGCGGCCCGCGGGCGGCTAGGCGGGCAGCTCGGCGAGGATGGCGGCGGTCCGGGACAGGCCGAGCCGGGTGGCGCCGGCTTCCACCATGGCCAGGGCGTCGGCGGCCGAACGGATCCCGCCCGAGGCCTTCACGCCCAGCCGGGGTGTCACGGTGCGGGCCATCAGGGCCACCGCGGCGGTCGTGGCCCCGCCCGCGGGGTGGAAGCCGGTCGAGGTCTTCACGAAATCGGCCCCGGCCGACTCGGCCGTCCGGCAGGCCATGACGATGGCCTCGTCCTCGAGGATCGCCGACTCGATGATCACCTTCAGCAGGGTCGGGCTGGGTACCTCGCCGCGCACGGCGGCGATCTCCTCCTCGACCTCCTTCCAGCGGCCTTGCCTGGCCAGGCCCAGGTTGATCACCATGTCGACCTCGTGGGCGCCGGTGGCGGCGGCTATACCAGCCTCCTGGGCCTTGAGCCCGGCGCTGTGCGCCCCGGACGGGAAACCAGCCACGGCGACGACCTTGACGAAGCTTCCGGCCACCTGACGGGCGGCCACGGTGGTCAGGGTGGGCGACACGCACACCGCGTAGGTACCGAGCTTCTTTGCCTCGGCACACAGGGCGTCGATGTCCTTCGGGGTCGCCTCGGGGGCCAGGAGCGTGTGGTCGATCATGGCTGCCAGCTGGTACCTGGTCAGCGTCGGGGCTCCGGTCACAGGTTCAGCACCTCCGTTACCTCCTCGCGCAGTTCGGCTAGTCGCCGGGCCGCTTGCGCCCGCAGCGACGCCAGGTCGCTGCGCCCGGCGGCGGGCAGGACCACTTGCAAATAGATTTTCACCTTAGGCTCGGTCCCGCTGGGCCGCAGTGCCACCCTGGTCCCTTCGCCGCACCGCCAGATGATCACATCGGAGCGGGGTAGCGCGAGGGGGTCTTTGGTCCCATCTTCGCGGGAGCGCAGGCCCAGTCCCAGGTCGTCGATCACGGTGACCGGCTCGCCGAGCAGGGAGACGGGCGGCTGGGCCCGGGCCGCCTCCAGCAGCGCCGCGCCCGGGCCGGCGTCCTTCCCCGCGCCCGCCGTGCCGCCGGGCCGGTCTCTGTTTTCCAGGGCAACGGAGAACTGGCCGGTGGCGAACAGGCCAAAGCGCCGGGCCAGCTCATCGAGCCGGGTGGCCAGCGAACCGCCCTGCCGCTTGGCTTCGGCGGCCGCATCGGCCAGGGTCAGCGCGGCGGACATCCCGTCCTTGTCCCGCACCAGGTCGGTGACCGCGTAGCCCAAGGCCTCCTCGTAGCCGAACAGGAACGCCCGGCCCGGCTCCTCATCCGCGGCGCGCATGATCCATTTGAAGCCGGTGAGGGTTTCCGCGTAGCCGGCGCCGGTCGCGGCGGCCATCCGGCCCAGCAGGTCCGCCGAGACCACCGTGGTGACGAGCAGGCGGCGGTCCGGGTACGGCTCGTGCCGGAGCAGGTGATCGGCGAGCAGCGCGCCGACCTCGTCGCCGGTCAGCACCCGCCAGCCGGCGGCGCCGGGGATCACGGCGGCGAGCCGGTCCGCGTCGGGGTCGTTGGCCAGCAGCAGATCCGCGGCGCTCCGCGCGCCCTCGGCCAGCAGCAGATCGAGGACGCCGGGTTCCTCCGGGTTGGGTCTGGGCAGCGTCGGGAACGCCCCGTCCGGCTCGGCCTGCGCGGCCACCACGGCCGGTTCGCTGAACCCGGCGCGGGCGAAGGCGCGCAGCAGCGTGGCCAGGCCGACCCCGTGCAGTGGCGTATAAGCGACCCGCAGCGCCGCCCGCACGTCCGCGGCGGGACGGGCGGGGCCAGTGGGCAGCGCGGCGGGCACGACGGCGCCGAGGTAGGCGTCCACCAGGTCCGAGCCGAGCAGCTCACCCGGGCCGCCGAGCGGTACCTGGGGCAGCGGGCCGGCCCGCGCGGCGGCTTCGGCGATCCCGGTGTCGGCGGGCGGGACGATCTGGGCCCCGTCGGCCGAGTACACCTTGACCCCGTTGTCCTCGCGCGGATTGTGGCTGGCCGTCACCATCACCCCGGCCCCGGCCCGCAGGTGGCGGACGGCGAAGGCCAGGACCGGGGTCGGGACCGGACCGCCGAAACGCAGCACGGGCAGCCCGGCACCGGTCAGCACGGCGGCCGCCTCGGTCGCGAACGGCTCGGAGCCGCGCCGCGCGTCGAAACCGACGACGACCCGGCGGCTGGCGGCATCCGGCACGGCGGCCCGCAGGTAGCGGGCCAGGCCGGCCGCGACGCGGCGGACCGCGGCCCGGTTCATCCGGGCCGGCCCCGCGCCCAGCGGGCCACGTATCCCGGCGGTGCCGAACGTCAGCGGCTCGCCGAACCGCGCCGCCAGCTCATCGTCGTCCCCGGCGTCCAGGATGGCCGTCAGCTCGGCGCGGTCCGCCGGGTCGGGATCGTCCGCGATCCACGCCCGCGCCGCGGCCCGGAGCCCTGCGGATGGCTGGCGCGTCAGCGGCTCAGCCCCGCTGCCCCGCGTACGGCGCGTGGCCTGGCCGGCTCCCGCCGCACGGAGATCATCGCCAGCCCCCAGTAGAGAACCAGTCCCCAGTAGAGAACCAGTGCCACCGCGAAACCCACCACCCAGTTGCAGTTATACAGCGTTTTCCAGGAAGCTCAGGCCCTTTCAGGAG
>JBEKCN010000887.1:0-2851 GCA_050014855.1 Streptosporangiaceae bacterium
GCCATCACCGTGGCGATGACGGCTGCCGCCGCGGTCCTGGCTCCCCTGCCCGCGCAGGCGGCCCCCGGGGCGCCGGGCGGCATCGCGGCGAGCCGGGCCGGGATGGCTTCGCAGGCGGCAGCGGACAAGGTCCGCGATCAGGAATGGTGGCTGGCCAACCTGCACGTCACGCAGGCCTGGGCGGCCACCCGCGGCGCGGGCGTCACGGTCGCCGTGCTCAGCAGCGGCGTGGACGCGGACCATCCCGACCTGACCGGGTCCGTGATCACCGGCCCTGATTTCACCGGATCGGGTGAGACACCCGCAACTCCGTCCTGGGGCATCGAGGGCACGTCCGCCGCCAGCATTATCGCCGGGCACGGGGACAATGTAGGAGACGCAGCAGGGATCATCGGCATCGCGCCCGCCGCCAGGATCCTCTCCGTCCGGGTCGTACTTGACGCCACCGACCCGCTTAACGGCAACCCGGCTGCTGTACAGCTCCTGCCCGCCGCGATCGCGGCGGGTATCCGGTACGCCGCCGCACACGGCGCCCAGGTGATCGACCTGCCGCTCGACCCCGCGAGTCTCGCGTCCGACGGCGCCGCGACCGGCGGCCTCGGCGCAGCCGCCGGAGGCAGCGCCGCGGAGCAGGCGGCGGTGGCCTACGCACTCGGGAAAGGCGCAGTCCTGGTCGCGCCCGCCGGTGACAATGGCGAGGACGGAAACGAGCCCACCTATCCGGCGGCCTATCCGGGTGTCATCGCCGTGGGCACCGTTGACCGCCACTTCGCCAGGGCCGCGTTCTCCAACCAGCAGCCCGACGTGACGCTCACCGCACCCGGAGTGGACCTCATGACGGCCAGCCCGCCGTCCGGGTACCGGAACATGAGCACCACCGACGCGGCCAGTGCCGTCGTCGCGGGCATTGCGGCCCTGATCCGGTCGCGGTATCCCACCCTGAACAGCAGCCAGGTCAGGCAGGCTCTGGTGACCGGCAGCGTGCCCCGGCCACCCTCCGCCACGGGGGCGGGCTACGGCGCGGGCACAGTGGACGCGCTGAAAGCCGTCCAGGCGGCCGCGCTCATCGCGGCCCCGCGCGCGTCACCTTCGGCCTCGGCCAGCTCACCGGCGGCGGCACCCCCGCCCACGATCCGGCCCGCTCCGCCCAGAACGGGCATCCTGGGCCGGGCCAAGACGGTGCTGCGGGACGCGGCCATGGCCGCGGGCATGCTCATCCTTCTGCTGCTGGCGAGCTTGATCGGTATCCGGATCCGGCGCCGGCGGGCGGACCGGGGACCCCTTCCCGCCCCGGAACCCTGGACCCTGCTGAATGCTCCGCCCGGGCCGCCCGGGACACCGGCCGGCGTCGCCCGGCACACGCGAGCGGCCGCGGGGGAGCGCGCCGCCGGGCCGATGGGGGCGCCGGGAACGGCGCCCTGGCGGACCGGCCGGGCCCGGCCGGACTCGCCGACCGGGCCAGGCGGCCAGGACACACGGCCACCGCCCGGGGCGGGGGGACAGACCGCTCCCACGCAGGCGCCGGCCCGGTGGGCGCTGCCCGGGCCGCCGCCTGCCCTCGCCAGCGGCCCGCCGCCGCGCGTGCTGCCGGTACCCGGCGCGCCGCCATTTTCGGGGACCTTTCCTGGCCCGCACTCGTCCGGCCTCACGGCACGGCCGGGTATGGCCGGTTCCGTCCCGGCGACGGGTTCCAGGGGCGGCCCGGCTTCCGATGCGACAGCCCCGGGCGATGCACCTTCAGACGCCACGGTGCCCGGCGGGCGAGCTGGCCGACGAGCGCGCAACCGCAGCCGGGGCGGCCAGTCCGCGGCGAGTCCCCGGACCGGCGGACACGGCCTGCGGGTCCGGGTGACGCCGGTGTCCGGGGCGGTACCCCGGGCTCAGGTCACCCCGCCGGGCGGACCACCGTGGGACCCGGCGCCCATGCCGGAAGGTGGGCTGCCGCACGACACGGTGCAGCGCGTTCCCGATCCGTTTGCCTCGTTCGCCCCGCCGTCCCCGGCGACTTCGGCGCCCTGGGACGTGGCCGCGTCCGGGCCGCCGCTGCCGCGGCGCGGCCCGCTCACCAGTCCGGGGGGTCCCGCTTTCCCGGCTGCAGGCCCAGCGTCCATCCCGGGACCCGTACCACCCCCCGGCCAAGAACCGGCCGAAAGCGCAGGCCCACCGGCCAGCCGGGGCCCGGCAGACGCGCAGCAGGGTCCCGTGAGGCCCCTCGGGCGGCTGCGCTCGGCGGGACCGGTGCCCCCGGTGGATCCGGGCTTCCCCGCCGGCCTAGTACCACCCGGGAGGGCAGCCCCGGGCGGCATGTCCCCGGAAGGCCGGCTGCCGCTCCGCCGGCCCTCCAGCTTCGCGGAGCCGTCTGGGCCAGCCGGGCCCGGGCACCCGGCCGGCCCGCCGGAAACACCGGCCGGCAGCGCAGGGCACGACACGCCGCCGCGGCCGCCGGGCGGCACTGGCCCCGCTCCGGTCTCCCCGCCAGACCCGCCCGCAGGCGGGTCGGCCAGGCCGCGGAACTCGCCTTACTCCGGCCGGCACGCCTCGGCGGACGGGCCGGGCGAGGATGACGGCCTGACCGGTCCGGCCGGGCCGGGACGTGACAGGTCCTCCGGCCCGCTCTACATCTGGAATCCGGCGGCGCTGACCCAGCCATTCCCCCCCGCGCCGCCACCACGGGATGAGCCGGAGCCGCCCGCAGGGGATACCGGCCAGCAGCCCTAAGCCCCCGGCGGCGAGTTGCTCCTTACGCACGGTCGCGTACATGGACACGTACTCCTGCCCAGACAGCTGCCGAATCGCCTCGATCACTTCGTCGGCGATGGCCCGGCGCGCCTTGCCCGGGGCCCCATATTCG
>JBEKCN010000888.1:0-2843 GCA_050014855.1 Streptosporangiaceae bacterium
GATGCTTGGTCGAGTGCCATCAGATGACCAGCAACGTCTTGCCGATGACGTCGCGGGCCTTAATGGCGCGGTGCGCGTCGGCGGCCCGCTCCAGCGGGAAGGTCTGGCCGATGATCGGCCTGATCCGCCCCGCGATTGCTGCCGACATGGCCCGCTCGGTGAGCCTCTTGGCGTCCGACGGTGCGAACTGCACGTGTTCGATGCCGCGCACATTGATTTCGCGGCGTTCGGCCTCGTCAAGGTCGATCTGGGCGAACCCGCCGCTCGGGGCGCCGTGAGCGGAGAAACGGCCGCCGCGCGCCGTGGCCTTGAGCGCTGCCTCCCCGATCTCCCCGCCCACGCCGTCGAAGACCATGCTTGCCCCGACACCACCCGTAACGCCGAGAACCTGCTCGAGCCAACCTGATTTCGAGTAGTCGACCACGGCGTCCGCGCCCAGCTCCTGGGCGAGGTCCAGCTTCTGCTTCCCGCGGGCGGCACCGATGACTCGTGCGCCGGCACCGTGTGCCATCTGGACCAGGAGGGTCCCGAGCCCACCGCCCGCTCCGAGGATGAGCACCCATTCCTCCGTCCGGAGGTCGGCTTGGTCTATGAGACAGATAGCGGTTCTGCCGTCATGGAGCAACGCTGCCGCCTCAGCCGTCCCTAGCCCTTCTGGCACCGCGATCAGGCCATCTACCGCGACCACGGCCCGTTCCACGTAGCCGCCGCCCTCAGCGGTTCCGGCGACCACGCGTCGGCCCACCAAGTCAGGATCCACGCCCTCCCCCACGGAGCTCACCTCTCCGGCGACCCCGGCGCCGGGCACGTAGGGCGGGGTCGTCGGAAACCAATTACGAGCCGAGCCGCTCCGGATCTGGGTGTCGAGGAAGAGTACCGGAGCAACCGAGACGTCCACGACCACCTGCCCCGACCCGGCCACCGGATCCGCTGCCTCGCTGGGCACCAGCACCTCGGGTCCCCCGAACTGCGTCACCTCTATGACTCGCATGTCGCGACCTCCTAGTCGGCTTCGTTACGTCCCTCGCCGCCGCGACAGGGTAACCAGCCACGGGGCCATGTCTCTGCCATGGACTGCCCATAACGCCGCAGCCGGCTTACGCTGAGGTATGCCAGGCCGGCAAGCGTCCGCGCGTCGGCGCGGTGACGGTGGCTTGGGGTGTCAGCCCAAAGCTCCTTCTGCCGCAGATGTGTTCCCGGCCGGCGGGTCAGCGGGCGCCCCCGCCGCGCGGGGCGCCGAGCCCGCCAGCGGCGTGGTGTCGAGGTACCTGACCTCGTAGACGCGCTCGGTGAACTTCCAGCCGTCGCCGGTGCGCTGGTAGCGGTCGTGGTAGATGGCGTAGTTCAGCCCCTGGCGGCCGTCGCGGGCGCGGGCGAGCTCTTGAATGCAGGCACGGCCGGTCGCGGTGTCGCCGTCCAGCTGGATCGTGCCCGGGTGCGTGGTCTGCACGAAGAACTCCCACTGGGCCTGCAGCCGCTCGCCCCCGGCGCGGATCTGTTCCCGGCCGATCAGCTCGGCGGGGATGTTGGGCATCCGCAGCGCGCCGTCGGGTGTGAACAGCGATGCGAGGCGGGCGCGGTCGCGCATCATCGCTGCGTCGGTGAACTCGCCGCGCAGCGCCTCGATCTCGACGCGGTCGGCGATGCCCTGAAAGTCGCTCATCGGGTCCTCCCTCATCTGTCTTCTATCTGTGTTGCGGTAATTCCTTCTCCGGCAGTCGCGCCACATCAGACACCGGCCCGATATGACCAAGCTTGTCGGGATTGACCACAGCGCGGATCGCCTGGACCACGCCGTCGGCCGCCTCAAGCTCGAACACGGTGAACACCCGCCCCGCGGCGTCGTACCCGATCGCGCCCGGCTGGCCGTTGACCCAGGCCAGCCGCAGGGAAGTGCCCAGGGACCGGCCCCGGCGGAAGAGGCCGGACAGGAGCCGGGCGACCGGCTTCCGCCCGTGCAGCGGCGCGCCGATCGCCTGCGCCTTGCCGCCACCGTCCCCATAGACCACCACGTCGGGCGCGAGCATGCCGAGCAGCGCGTCCATGTCGCCGCCCGCGGCGACCTCGAAGAACCTGCGGGCGAGTTCCTCGCCTTCCGCCCGCCGCACCAGGGGTGGCCGCCTGTCGCGCGCCGGCCCTCCGGCGGCGATGCGCTGCCTGGCGCGGGCGAAGATCTTCCGGCAGTTCACCTCGGTCTTGTCGGTGATCTGCGCCACATCCGGGTAGCCGTACCCGAACACCTCGCGCAGCATGAACACCGCCCGCTCCACCGGCGACAGGGTCTCCAGCAGCACGAGGAACGCCATGGAAAGCGAGTCGGCCAGCTCGGCGTGCCCGGCCGGTCCCGTCCCATCCACCGGGACGACGATCGGCTCGGGCAGCCAGTCCCCCACGTACGTCTCCCGCCGCACCCGCGCCGACTTCTGGTAGTTGATTCCCAGCCGCATCACGGCCGTGGCGAGGTAGGCCTTCGGATCGGTGATGGTGGTCCCCGCCTTACGGGCCCGGGTCACGCCGAGGAACGCGTCCTGCACGATGTCCTCGGCGTCGCCCGCGGATCCCGTCATCCCGTAGGCGATAGAAAACAGCAGCGGCCGGTACTCCGCCTCCGCCGGGCCATCGACCGCCTCATCGGCCCCAGGCACGGAATCCCTCCCGCCAGCTCAGATACTGCGGCACCCAGCCGAGCTCTTTCCTGGCCTTCTGGTTGGAGGATCCGCACGAGCTGGTCATCTGGGCCACGACGAACTCTCCGGCGAGCAGCCGCCCGAGCCAGGCGGGCACCCGCAGCGGCGGCTTCCCGCCCGCGACCTTGGCCAGGTACGGCAGCCACTCCGCGACCG
>JBEKCN010000889.1:0-2841 GCA_050014855.1 Streptosporangiaceae bacterium
AGCGGTGTTCAGCCCCACCCAGGCCAGTCCGGCAGCGACTCGGCGGAGGGCAGCCCGTACAGGCGGGCGCTCTCGTCCAGGATCGCCGTCGCGGTCGAGCCGGGGCTGACGGCGTTGGCGGTGACCCCCGTCCCCCGCAGTTCGGTGGCCAGGGCGCGCACGAACCCGGCCACGCCCGCCTTGGCCGCGCAGTAGGCGGCGAGCTTGGGCAGTCCCCGGGTCGCGGCGGCGGAGGCGACCGCGATAAAGCGCCCGTGCCTGGGCTCGGGCTGGCGCAGCAAGGCGGGCACCGCCACCCGGGCCAGGTTCAGCACGCCGCCCAGGTCGATGTCGAGCACGGCCTGTTCCTGGCTGGGCGGTACCTCCCAGGCGGGGACGCCGCCCGCGATCACCCCGGCCACGGCGGTGGCCGCGTCCAGGCCGCCCCAGCGGCGTTCGGCCTCGGCCACCGCAGCGGCCAGCGCGGTGACGTCGCGGGTGTCGGCCTCGGCGATGGCCACGTCCGGGCCGGCGTCCGTAGCCACCTTCGCCAGCGCGGCGCGGCAGCCGAGCGGGTACGGGAGGGCGGGGTCATCCGCGCACCGGTCGACGGCCATGACCCGCCAGCCCCCAGGCGGCCAGGGCGGTGACCGTGGCGGCCCCGATCCCCCGGGCCGCGCCGGCGACCAGCGCGACCCTGGGCGGCTCAGTCACCGCCCGACCCTGGGCGGCTCAATCGCCGCACCATGCCCGCACCCGGGCGAGCAGGTCGGACAGCAGGTCGTCCAGCACCGACTCCCCCTCCTCGGCCGACGCCCCCGCCGGGTCGCCCAGTACCCCGTTGGGGCTGACGGCCTGGACCGCCGAGGTGCGCAGCGCGGGCATCAGGTCATCGATCGGCGTCGTGTTGCCCCGCCGGGCCCGGTTGATCCGGACCGACTGCGGGGCCAGCATCAGCTGCAGCGATGTCTCGGTCCGGCCCGCGTGCGCGTCGCCCTGCCAGCGCGGCAGCCAGGCGTACACGTCGCGTGACTCGGCGCGCAGCCGCTGCTCGGCGCGGCGCACCGGCTCGGTGTTGCCGCCGTGGGTGGAGACCAGCAGCACCCGGGGGAAGGTCAGTGCCGCCGACCGGCACAGCTCGACGAGCACCAGTTCCACGGCTTCCTGGCCGATGGAGATGGTCCCGGCGAAGCCTTCGTGCTCCCCGCTGGAGCCGTAGGCCAGCGGGGGCGCGACGACCACCCCGGGCCGGGCCGCGGCCAGCCGGCCGCACAGGGCCACGGCCAGGTCGGTGTCGGTGGACAGCGGAAGATGCGGCCCGTGCTGCTCGGTGGAAGCCACCGGCACCGCGAGCAGCGCCCCCTCCTCCGCCAGCTGCGCGGCCTCGGGTGAGGTGAGCGCGGCCAGGTCGGTCAAAGCGCGCCCTTGGCCGGCTCCCCGGCCGGGACCGGCTCGAGGACCACGACGTCGAGGGGGGCTTCCAGCTTGCCCTTGAGCTCCGCGTTGAGCTGCTGCAGCCCGGCCGAGTCGGTGCTGTGGGTCTGCAGGGCGGCGGGGCTGGCCCAGCGCTCGATCATCACGAACCGGTCGTCTTTCTGGTTCAGCGTGTACAGCTCACAGCCCTCCTCGCCATGTACCTGCGGTATGACGGCCTGCAGCGCCGCCCGCACCTCGTCCCGGTGCTCGGGCAGCGGCTTGATGGTGGCGACGACGATGACGGGCATGGCTCCTCCTCGAGTGGGCGGTCCGGGCGGGTGCGCGGGCCGGTACGGGTAAATCGGTGAACAGCGTGGCCAGCGCGGGGGCGATGTCCCGGTAGGTGCTGGCCAGCAGCAGGCGGCCGTGCCCGAGGCGGGCCAGGTCCCGGGCCAGGTCAGCGTCCTGTTCGCCGGACGTGTCGAGCAGCACGTCGAGCCGCGGCAGCCGCGCCGCGAACGGGCGCGGGTCGGGCCCGGCGTTGTGTACGCAGTCTGACAGCAGCAGCACCCGCGCGTCCCGGGCAGGCACCCGGGCCAGCTCACGCGCGGCGACCTGCAGCGGGAACGCGATGTTGGTCAGCCCCTTGGCCGGGATGCGCAGCATCGTGTCGAGCAGCTGCTGCGGCGAGATGCGCTGGCCCAGATGGCTGAGTACCGCGGCGTCGGACCAGAACGCGATGACGGCCAGGTCGTCGCGGGCCAGCTCGGCGGCCAGCGCCCCGACCGTGGCCGCAGCGGTGCGTACCCGCTCGCCGCGCATCGAGCCGGACACGTCGGCCAGCAGCACGACCGAGCGGCGGGTCCGCACCCGTTCCCGGACGATGATGTCGTCTTCCTCGGGGATCGGGTGCTCGACCAGCTGCTCGATGGTCCGGTCCAGGTCGATGTCGTCCGACCCGCCCCGGTACCGGACGCTGGCCAGTTCACCCACCCCGCGCCGGGCGGTGACGTCCCGCCGGGGACGCGGCACGGCCAGCCGGGCCGTGATCTGCCGGGCGCGGCGCAGCACCTCCGGGTCGGGTGAGGCCTCGTCGGGGGGCGCGGTCAGCAGCGTGCCCTGCTCCCCGGTCATCCCCGGCGCCCCGCTGCCCGGCCGCCTGGGCGCGCGGCCGGGTGGCCGGCGGTTGTCACCGGGCAGGACGAGGCCGCCGGAGCCACCACGGCCCGCCTCGGGCAGGGACGGCTGCTCATCCAGGACCTTCGGGCGGCGCCGCAGGGGCTTGAGCCGTTCGCCCCGCTCGGCGCGCCGGTGGATCGGGGTGTCGGCAGGGACCGCTCTTCAACCGGGTTCCGCGGCGGCCGGGGCCAGGATGAAGTGGTCTTCCCAGATCTGCCGGAGTACCGCTTCCGGGGTGGCGTCGACGGTCTCGTCGAGAAAGATGCG
>JBEKCN010000890.1:0-2830 GCA_050014855.1 Streptosporangiaceae bacterium
CGGACCGGCCCGCTGGGCCCGCGGTCGAGGCGCAGCGACTGCATGATGGCGAACGTAGTGGTGATGGTGAAAACCTCGATATCCGCGGCGGCCAGCACGCCGGTGTACTTCGCGACGATCGGCGCGGCCGCGCGTTCGGTGACGGTGTCGAGGTGGGCTTTAACCCCGGCCCAGGCGTTCTCCCCGTACCGGGGTAATGCAGGACGGGAGGTTCGCGCGCCGTTGACAGTACGCGCGCTGGCCTGGTACCGAGAGAGGAGGTGCCAGGACCGGGTCACCGACGCCAGGGCGTCTGACGTACATATCAAGGCGGGCCTTTGAAGGTGGCTCACGCAACTCCCCGGCTGATCGACCGGGCCGATCTTCTCGCTGCCCTGGATCGCGCGGCGGCACGGAAGGTGACGATCATCTCGGCTCCGGCCGGCAGCGGGAAGACGTCGCTGCTGCGCGCCTGGGCCGGCCGTCAGGGTCAGCGGCGCCGACTCGCCCTGCTGCAGGTGCAGCGCAATCAGCAAGACGCCCAGCAGTTCTGGCTTGCCCTGCTCGACGCGGTGCGTCACGCTTCGGCCACGACCGGCCGCGCGGGACCGTCGGCGGCAACGCCCGACTTTTATGCGCCGGCGATGGTTGACCGAGTGCTGTCGGAGCTCGACGATGCTCGTGGCGACATCACGGTGGTTATTGATGATCTCCACGAGCTGAATTCGCCGGAGGCACTCGCTCAGCTCACCCGGCTGCTGATGAACCTTCCTCCGCCCGTGCACGCGATCCTGACCACGCGTCATGATCTGCGGCTGGGCCTGCATCAGCTGCGCCTGGCCGGTGAGCTAGCCGAGATCCGCGCCGCCGACCTGCGCTTTACCGGGCGCGAAACACGCGTGCTGCTTGACGCCTCGGGTATCGCGCTGTCCGAAGCCGGAGCAGCGCAGCTGCACCAGCGAACGGAGGGGTGGGCCGCGGGTCTCCGGCTCGCAGCGATCTCCCTCGCTGGTCACCCCGATCCAGAGCGCTTCGTCACGGAGTTTTCCGGCAGCGACCGCACGGTCGCCGAGTACCTGATCGCGGAAATGCTGGATCGCCAGCCAGCCGACGTCCAGGATCTGCTCCTGCGCACCTCCCTGCTCGATCGGGTCAACGGCGAACTGGCCGACTTGCTGACCGGCCGGCCTGCCTCGGAGCGGATCCTGCTGGAGCTCGCGGACGCGAATGCGTTCGTCGTGCCGCTCGACCCGGAGCACACGTGGTTCCGCTATCACCACCTGTTCGGGGACCTTCTCCGGCTGGAACTGCGCCGGACCCTGCCCGAACAAGTGCCTGCGCTGCACCGGCGCGCCGCCGGATGGTTCATCCGGCAGGGCCAGGTGGTCGACGCCATCCGGCACACCCAGGCGGCGGGGGACTGGCCCGATGCGGCCCGGCTGCTGGCCGACCATTCGTTCGGCCTGACGCTCGACGGGCAGGCGCAGACCATGCAGGCGCTGGTGCAGGCCTTCCCGCCGGGCCAGGATCATCCCGAGCTGGCCTTGGTGCGCGCCGGGGGTGACCTGGTCCTGGGACGCCTGGACCAGGCAGCCGCCCATCTGGCGGTCGCCGAGACGTACGCTGCGACGGCGCCGCCGGATCGCCAGCGCCGCCTACAGGTGGCGATCGCGTCGCTGAAGCTGTCGCTGGCCAGGCGGCGCGGCCACCTGGCCGGCGTCGTCGAGCAGGTCAGATTCCTGGCCTCGCCGGTCACCGGGCGGTCCGACGAGGACATCGCGCTGGGCAGTGACCTGCGGGCGGTGGCGCTGATGAACCTGGGGACCGTCGAGGCGTGGACGCTCGGGCTTCCAGACGCTGAACGCCACCTCCAGGAGGGCGCCGTCCTGGCCCGGGAGATCGGCCGGCCCTATCTCGAAGTCGGCTGCCTGGCACAGCTCGCGTTCGCGTCGAAGATCCATCCGTTCGCCATGACCCAGCGGCGCTGCCGTGAGGCAATCGCGCTCGCCGAGCGGTACGGCTGGGGGACGGAACCCGTGATCGCGCCCGCCCTGATGACGCTGGCCAGCACGATGGTGTGGACGGGTGAGTTCGACGAAGGCGAGCGATGGCTGCGGCGCGCCGCGCGGGCCCTGCAGACAGACACCGGGCCGGATATCGGACTGCTTATGCACATTGTGAGCGGCATGCTGCACGCCTGTCGCGGCTGCCACCATGAGGCGTTCGAGGAGTTCAGCGCGGCCGAACACCTGCGATCGCGGCTAGCGGGATCGCACGCGCTGGCGAGCCAGGTGACCGGCTGGATGCTGGCCGCCCAAGCCCGCCTCGGGAGGCCTGGCGAAGCCCGCGCGGCGCTCGCGGCGCTCGATGACGAGCGGGCCGGCTCCGGTGAGATCCGTAATGCGTGCGCGGTGATCTGCCTCGCGGAAGGCGATCCGGCCGGAGCTCTGGGCGCTGTGCAGCATGTTCTCGATGGCACGGCCCCGAGCATCGGTTACGTCACGGTCGTGGAGGTGCACCTGCTCGCCGGGCTCGCCCATCGTGAACTCGGTGACCAGCGCGCGGCGAACCAGGTCGCTGAACGCGCACTGGCCCTGGCGGAGTCTGACCGGCTCGTCCTGCCGTTCGCGATGACGGGCTCCCGGGAGCTGCTCGAGGCCCTGCCGCGGCATGAGGCAGCGCACGCCGCGCTGCTGGCCGACATCCTCGACGTCCTGCACGGCTCATCCCCGGTGGCCGAAAGGCAGCCGCCGCCGCTGGATGCCGAAGAGCTCAGCCCGGGCGAGCTGAGGGTGCTGCGACATCTCCCGACGAACTTGTCCCGGCCTGAGATCGCCGGCGAGCTGTCCGT
>JBEKCN010000891.1:0-2829 GCA_050014855.1 Streptosporangiaceae bacterium
AGGGCAGGGCGGGCCCAGGGCAGGGCGGGCCGAGGGCAGGGCGGGCCCAGGGCAGGGCGGGCACGACGAAACCGGACGGCGGGTACCGGACGGCGGGTTTACATCGCAGGGGACCAGCGGGTGGCGAGGTCGCTGGTGAGGGCGGGCCACGAGACGGGATCGTGACCAGGGATCAGCCGGTAGCCACGCTCGGCGGCGAGGCGCTTGAGCTTGCGGATCTGGACCACGGTCTCCTCCGGCGTCACGTCGACGAAGCCGCCGACCGCAAGCTCGCCGTCGATGTTTTCGGTCAGGTCGGCGGCATCGCAGGCGAACACGAATCCGCCGCCACCCGCCAAGGGGTCCACGTCGACGACGAAGCTCTGGTGACCCGGTGTATGCCCCGCGGTGAGGACGGCCGTCACGCCCGGGGCGATCTCCGCGTCGCCGTCCGCCTGCCGCCAGGTGATCCGGGGATCGTCGAAGTCCACCCGGAAGATCCCGTTCTGTTCAGGTTCGGGGCCGCCGGACATGCCGTAGTCCAGCTCGCGGCGCTGGACGTGCACCGGCAGCCGGCCCGCGAAGTGCTTGAGACCGCCCGCGTGGTCGTAGTGCAGGTGGCTGACCGCGACCGCGTGGACGTCATCGAGGCTGATCCCGGCGCCGGCGAGGGCTTCCGGCAGCGGCTCGCCGGGACCGGGCAGTACCGGCTGGACGAGCGGGTCGCCGTGGTAGCGGCGGCGCAGCACGGGATCGGTGATCAGCGCCGTGTTGTAGCCGGTGTCCAGCAGCAGCCAGCCACCATCGCACAGCAGCAGCACGCCCGGCACCGGCTCACGGAGCCGGGCGTCCGGGGGCGCCCCGAAGATGGACACGTCCAGGGGCAGGTCGGCCCAGCCCAGCGTCAGCGGCACGATGCGGCGCACTCCCCGGCGCATGGGCTCTCCCCTCGGTCCCGCCGGCGATCCTGCACGGGGCCACGAAAGCGGCTGGTAGAAGATGGTGTCATGGATCTTCCGGTGAATCCGCCGATCGCGCCGATGCTGGCCAAGGCGGTGGGCGAGATACCCGACGGGCCGTACAGCTTCGAGCCTAAGTGGGACGGCTTCCGGGCGGTCGTGTTCCGCGACGGCGCCGAAGTCGAGATCGGCAGCAGGAACGAGCGACCGATGACCCGGTACTTCCCCGAGCTGGTGGCGGCCATCCAGCAGGAGCTGCCGCCGCGCTGCGTCGTCGACGGCGAGATCGTGATCCCGGACGCCGAGGGACAGCGGCTGGACTTCGAGGCGCTGCTGCAGCGCATCCACCCGGCCGAGTCCCGGATCAACCTGCTGGCCCAGCAGACGCCGGCTCATTTCGTCGCCTTCGACCTGCTGGCCATCGGTGCCGAGAACCTCACCGAGCAGCCGTTCTCGGCCCGGCGCGACGCATTGGAACAGGCCCTGGCCGGGGCGGGCTCCTCGATCCACCTGACCCCGGCCACGAACGACCGGTCCATCGCCACGGGCTGGTTCTCCCAGTTCGAGGGGGCTGGGCTGGACGGGCTGGTGGCCAAGCCGCTCGACGGCCCCTACGTCGAGGCGAAGCGGGTGATGTTCAAGATCAAGCACGAGCGCACCGCGGACTGCGTCGTAGCGGGTTACCGGCCGCACAAGAGCGGGCCGGACGCGGTCGGCTCGCTGCTGCTCGGCCTCTACACCGACGAGGGCAACCTGGCCAGCGTGGGCGTGGTCGGGGCGTTCCCGATGGCCCGGCGGCGCGAGCTGATGGCCGAGCTGCAGCCGCTGGTGACGAGCTTCGAGAACCACCCGTGGAACTGGGCCCGGCAGGAAGAGGGCAACCGTACCCCGCGCAAGGCCGAGACCAGCCGGTGGAACGCGGGCAAGGACCTGTCCTTCGTCCCGCTGCGGCCCGAGCGGGTGGTCGAGGTCCGCTACGACCACATGGAGGGGCCCCGGTTCCGGCACACCGCCCAGTTCGCCCGGTGGCGGCCGGACCGGGCTCCCCGCTCGTGCACGTACGCCCAGCTGGAGGAGCCGGTCAGCTTCAATCTGGCCGAGATTCTGTCCGCGAAGATCAGCTAGACGGCACGCCACCTCCAGGCCGGCGTAGCCTGGTAGCGGCGGCAGCGCCCGTACAAGCAGCGCCGGTACGAGCAGCAGCAGCGAGCGGGGAACCGGCTCGGCAGCGGGTTCGGCAGCAGCTCGACCGGGCTCCGCCCACCATCGACGAGGAGCAGACCGACATGAGCCTCTTCCAACGGGCCCACGAGATAGTTCAGGCCAAGGCCAACAAGGCGCTCGACGCCGCGGAGAAGCCTGACGAGATGCTTGATCTGTCCTACGAGCAGATGCTCGACCAGATCACGAAGGTCCGCCAGGGGCTGGTGTCCGTCGCCGCGTCGCGCAAGCAGATCGAGCTGCAGGAGCAGCAGCTCCAGCATTCGGTGGCGCATCTGCAGGAACAGGCCCTGGCGGCGCTGTCCCAGGGCCGCGAGGATCTGGCCCGGGAGGCCTTGTCCCGCAAGGCCGCCGCCCAGGCCCAGATCGACGGGATGGAGCCGCAGCACCAGCAGCTCACCGAGCAGGAGGCAAGCCTCGAGCGCACCCTCGCCGCGCTGCAGGAGAAGGTGAATACCTTCCGGACGCAGAAGGAAGTGCTCAAGGCCCAGTACACGGCGGCGAGCGCGATGAGCTCGGTCAACGAAAGCGCCGCGGGTATCTCCAGCACCCTCGGTGACTCGGGAGCTGAGCTCCAGCGGGCTCAGGACAAGATCGCCACGATGCAGGCCCGGGCCGGTGCCCTGGACGAGCTACTCCAGTCGGGCGTACTCGAAGACGTCGGCGGCGA
>JBEKCN010000892.1:0-2823 GCA_050014855.1 Streptosporangiaceae bacterium
GCACCCGCTATGGACTAGCGGACGGCGAAGCTGGGGGCCGCGATCGGCGTCCGGCTGTGCGACAGGTCCGCATCGCCGGCCCCAGCGGACTCCAGGGCGATGTCGCAAAGCTCGAGCACCCGGCCAGCGTCGCCGGGCATACCGTCGCTGAAGATCTCCCGCAGCCACTCCATCCGGGCCCGTTCCAGCCGGGACAGGTTGGTGCGGGACGCGCGGGTCAGCAGTTGCTCGACCAGATCGGCGCGTCCCAGGCCGAACGCGTGCTCCGCGGCGAGCAGCAGCCGGCGGCCGCGCCTGGCCGAATCCGTGGTCAACAACGTCGGCAGCGCCCCGGCCCGGCCGGGCGGATTCCTGTCGATCACCGATGACGACTGGCACGCTTGCCTGACGTTGAACCTGATGGCGGCGGTACGCGCCACCCGCAGCGCGCTGCCCCTCATGCTGACGGCGGGCCGCGGCGTGATCATCAGCATCTGCTCGGCCAACGCGCATCTGCCCGACCCCACCGTCATGGACTACAGCGCCGCCAAGGCCGCCCTGGCCAACTTCTCCAAGGCCCTGTCCAAGGAAGCCGGCCCGCAGGGCATCCGGGCCAACACCGTCAGCCCGGGCCCCGTGGCCACCGACCTGTGGCTCGGCCAGGGCGGAGTCGCAGCGACCGTCAGCGCAGCCACCGGCGCCAAGCCCGACGACGTGGCCAGCCAGGCCGCCCATCAGATGGTGACCGGCCGTTTCACCAAGCCCGGCGAAGTCGCTGACCTGGTGGTCTTCGTCGCCAGTGACCTCGCCGCGAACGTCACCGGGGCCGACTTCGCGATCGACGGCGGCCTCATCCCGACCTGGCAAGCCGAACTGCCCTGGGCCGGCATCATGCAATTCGATCCGAACAGGATGAGCGGTCTTCCCTGCGCAGGGCGACCTGTCACGTGTCCGAGCGGGTTGCCAGTGGTTGCCCGGCTGAATTCGTAGCCAGGGCCGGGCCGGCGGGCCCGAACCGCTGGGCAGCACGAGGTTTTACCAGCTTCGGGGCGTCGCTGCCTTGTTCCCGGCTCAAAGATGCGCTGTCGTTATTGGTGAGTTCAGTGAGCAGGTCACCCAGCTCTTCAATCGCCTGAAAAAATCCTTGTGCTGCCTCGTCGTTAATTGCCGCGGCCACTTTTACTGCCATCCGGTCGAGGGCATCTGGATCGATTGCGCCCTCAGCCCGGAGTAGTATCACATCAATAGCGAGACATTTTAGCGCCTCCATCACTTCGTTGAGACCATTCTCTATGCGGCCTCTAGCCTTGACTGCTGCTTGTTCCAGCTTCATGGTTGCCACCTATGTTTTCAGCGCACCTTCGTAGGCGTGAGACCCCGCGCTAGTCCGCTGATACAAGCTCGCGAGATCTGTCAGCGCCAGGACTTCCCAGCAATCTGGATCGAGGGTAATGGCCAGTTTCCGCATACTTCGAGCGATCTGTTCCGCATGAGCAGGGTCTATTCGATCGGTCACCATGGCGACCGATCGCAAGTAGTAAGGTTCACCGCGGGCAGCTTTCTCAGCCTTCATAAGCAACGATCCGGCGCTGGCCGGGTCCGTGCGGATCGCTATCACAGCCAAGACAAACTCGTGCCAGTACTCGTCGACAATTGCAGCAGCAATCCGCTCGGCGAGAATAGGGTCCGTTAGCGTGATAGCCAAGGCAATTTCAGCCACTTTGCCCTGAAGATGACGCAGGCTACGGGTGACCTGCTCGGCTAGTGCCGGGACGGTTCGAGCTGCCGCCAGGGCCACCTCTTCAAGGGCATCGAACCGGACCGAGTCCCTACTGATAGTGCGGGCGAACTGCTCAGCCTCTGTGAGCAGCGGCAAAGCCTGCGCAGGAGCATTCCTGGCTGCCGCCGTTCTGACGGTGACCATCGCTTCGGCCCTCAGGTCGGCCCCTCGAATGCTGCGAGCCATGCTCTCAGCCTCAGCCAGCAACTGCTTAAGGCGGCCAGAATCAATTCCGGCCGGGGCGGCTCGCCTGAACGTTCCGCCAGGCGAGTCACCTACCGCAATGATGGTGGGAACAAACTGCCGCGGGTCAGCCAGCCAGCCAGCGTGGATAGATTCGGCACCAGTCACCTGAACGGCAATCTCACACAGTGCCCGGACTGACCAATACCTTGCCGCGTCTTCATCAACCTCCGCACGCGGTTTTGGCACTGTTCCCGGCAAACCCGGCGTGCGCCTGCGCTGACGCCAGATACCGGCTTTCCCATCCTGGTCTACGGCGACGGAGTCCGCCTGCTCAGGCACGGCAGTGATGGCGCGGGCCATCTGCTCTGCCCGGATCGGGTCGGTGCTGGCTACCACCATGGCGACTTTGGCCAGCGCTTCTAGCCGCTTCGGTTTGTCGGTGATGACGCGAGTAATTGACTCAGCGCAGGCAGGGTTACCGCTGGCGAGACCCTCGGCGAGCCAGACAATTCTGTTGACCACGTTCTGATTCTGCGAAATGACCTGGCTGCCGTGCCTGATATCAGCAAGTATCTGAGAAGCAAGGATTTGGTCGGTACGGCTTATCACTTTGCCGAGCTCAGCCGGGCACAACACGACGAGCGACTCTAGTATCGTTCCACGGACCGGGAGGGCGGGCGAATTATGAGCGGGATGGAGAGCGTCATCCAGCAGACGCGCGGCATGAGCAGGGTCGAAACGGCTCACCACCTCTGCGACCTCAACTAGTGCCATAGCCCGGTTGTACTTATCTGCGATCGCGCGGGCAATCTGCTCGGCCTCCGCAAGCAGCTTTGAGTGATGCAGCGGGCCAGTACTGGCCACTTTGGTGGGCGCCT